>JAGLMJ010000001.1 GCA_023140095.1 Candidatus Omnitrophota bacterium
ACTTTTTAATTCGGACATACATGTTGTCGGAAGAAAAATTATAAAATTTCTAATTTGATGCGGATCAAACCTCTTTCGAGAGACGCGATCGTTGAGAAGGCTTGTTTGCTCAAGTCAATGATGCGGCCACTTACGACAAAACGTTTGTGCGGCCCGCGGTCGTTAACGCGAACGACGACAGATTTCCCGTTTGCCAAGTTGGTCACCTTGACCAGTTGGTTAAACGGAACCTCCCACATGGCCGCGGTCAGGGCGCTATCGTCAAAAACTTCATTATTCGCCGTGTGCCGGTTAATACCGGGTGATTGTTGTGAATACCACGAGGCGTTACCCTTTTGAATGACCGTTTCTGACGGACGCAAATAAACAAATTGAGACGGATTCGCGTGAATTTTTCCTTGATTAAGAAGGATGGCGGGAGCTAAAAAAATCAGGAAAAGGAAGCTTCTTTTTCTCATAAGTGTCTCCAAAAAAAAGATAACACATTTCATTAGTACGGCAAGGGAGGTGGGCAAATTAGTAGATGATGTAACGTGTTGCTACCAGGAAGGTTAAATAGTGACAAAAATATTTTTTTAAAAACGAAAGTGCAATTTTCCCGGAAAACGCTTTCTTTTAGACAGAAAAATCCCCAGAAGTGCGGAAAATATGACGGGTGAAGGGATGAATTTTCTTGACAAAAAAAGGCTTGATGATATAGTTGTCCAGGCTGCGCAAGGGCAGTCCCGCCTAAATTTCCTCAGCACATTTTTGTTGTATTTATACTCTATGAGGTTACAAATTGAGATTTTCCGAATTCAATAATATCCCGAATTATAACCTCATAGAGTATACATGAATAAAGCGATCTTATATTTAGAGGACGGGGCCAGTTTTATTGGTCAATCGCTGTCCGCACACGGAGAGTCTGCAGGCGAAATTGTCTTTAATACGGCGATGACGGGCTATCAAGAGGTTTTGACCGACCCTTCTTATGCCGGGCAGATCGTAACGATGACCTATCCTCTGATCGGCAATTACGGCGTTAATGAGGAAGATGTTGAATCGACGAAGATCCATGTTAAGGGATTTGTTGTCAAGGAATTCTGCCGAACCTATTCCAATTACCGCGCGACACAAAGCTTGATTGATTATCTTAACGACCATAATATTATCGCGATCGAAGGGATCGATACGCGCGCGCTCACGCGCCATCTAAGGCTTCAGGGCGCGATGAAGGCGATCCTTTCTACGGAAGACTTTGATCCTGCGAGCTTATCAAAGAAGCTTGATGCTGTTCCCTCTATGGAGGGCAGTGACTGGGTTTCTCAAGTGACAACAGAGGAAAAATATATCTGGAAGGACAGCGAGGCGAAAACCGTAAAATACAAGATCGCGGCGATCGACTGCGGGATCAAGTTCAATATCCTTCGGATCTTAGCGCGATTGGGATGCCAAGTGCACGTTTTTCCAGCGCAGGTCTCTACCGACGAGATCAAAGCGATCAACCCCGACGGGCTTTTCATTTCCAATGGCCCCGGGGATCCGGCCGGGGTGCCGTATGTCGCCGAGACGGCCAAACAATTCTTCGGCAAGATCCCTGTTTTCGGTATTTGCCTCGGGCATCAGATCCTCGGGCTGGCGCTCGGCGGGAAAACGTATAAAATGAAATTCGGCCATCACGGGGCGAACCATCCGGCCAAGGACCTGATCGACGGGCGCATAGGCATTACCTCGCAGAATCACGGGTTCTGCGTTGATATAGAGAGCCTGGACAAAGATGACGTTGAGCTAATCAATATGAACCTTAATGACCAAACGCTCGAGGGGATACGGCACAAACACTGGCCGGTGTTTGCGTTCCAGCATCATCCGGAGGCCGCGCCGGGCCCGCATGATGCGCAGTATTTGTTCGGGTATTTCATTGATATGATGGAGAAACATAAAAAGAAATAAACTTATGCCACGACGTGACGACATAAAAAAAATCCTCCTCCTTGGTGCCGGGCCGATCGTGATCGGACAGGGATGTGAATTTGATTATTCGGGGACGCAAGCCTGCAAGGCCTTAAAGGAAGAAGGCTATGAGCTTGTCCTGGCGAATTCTAATCCGGCAACGATCATGACAGACCCGGAATTCTCCGACCATACATATATTGAACCGCTCACGCCGGAATTCATCGAATATATTATAGAGAAAGAACGGCCCTGCGCGATCCTTCCGACGTTGGGCGGTCAAACGGCACTCAATATCGCGATGAAGCTTTGTGAAAATGGTGTTTTAGAAAAATATAATGTCAAAATGCTTGGAGCTGATTATGATGTGATCAAAAAGGCCGAGGACAGGGAATGCTTTAAAGAGGCGATCTTGAAGCTCGGCCTGGAGGTTCCCGAAAGCGTGTTTGCCCACAATCTTGATGAGGCTAAAGCAGCGTCGGAGAAGATCGGCTTCCCGGTCATTATCCGACCGAGCTTTACGCTTGGCGGGACCGGAGGCGGAGTCGCGCATAATATGGAAGAGCTCCAGCGCGTGGCGGCCTTAGGCATTGAAAGCAGTATTATTAATGAGGTCATTATTGAGGAATCGATCGTCGGGTGGAAAGAATATGAATTTGAGGTCATGAGAGACCACAAAGACAATGTCGTGATCGTCTGCTCCATTGAAAATTTGGATGCGATGGGGGTTCACACCGGAGATAGCATCACGGTGGCACCGGCGCAAACCCTGACAGACCGCGAATATCAAGCCATGCGCGACGCCTCCCTTGCGATCATCCGTGAAATTGGCGTCGAGACAGGGGGTTCGAATATTCAATTTGCGGTTAATCCTGTCGACGGAAAGATGGTCGTCATTGAGATGAATCCCCGCGTTTCGCGCAGTTCCGCTTTAGCGAGTAAGGCCACCGGTTTTCCTATTGCAAAATTTGCCGCCAAATTAGCGGTCGGGTATTCGCTGGATGAGATCGAGAACGATATTACCAGGGAAACGCCGGCCTCCTTTGAACCTGCGATCGATTACTGCGTGGTCAAGATCCCCCGTTTTACGTTCGAGAAATTCCCTGAGGCCCAAGATATCTTGGGCATCCAAATGAAATCTGTCGGGGAAACGATGGCGATCGGACGGACCTTTAAGGAGGCGCTTCAAAAAGGCCTGCGCGGCCTTGAGATCGGGCATAAGGGGCTGGATAATAAATTAAATTATCAGGAGATCCCCGATGAGAAGGTCAAATGGCGGCTGGAGGAGCCCAACGCCTCGCGCATTTTCTATATTAAATATGCCATGCAGAAAGGCTGGCCGATCGAGCGTATTGCAGAGATCACGAAGATCGACATATGGTTTCTTGCCCATATCGCGCAGATCATCGGCCTTGAGAATGAGCTTACGGAAACATTTGCCAAGAGAAAGAAAATTCCCGATGGTTTGTTACGCAAGGCCAAGGAATACGGGTTTAGCGACACTCAGTTAGCGCAAATAATGGGCACCAGCGAAATAAAGGTGCGCGCCCTGCGCAAAAAGAGGAATATTGTGGCGACCTTTAAACTCGTCGATACGTGCGCGGCTGAATTTGAAGCGTATACGCCGTATTTTTATTCAACCTATGAGTCTGAAGATGAAGCTGTCCTGCAGATCGAAAAGTTAGCGAAGAGAAGAGGATCCCCTAAAAAGAAGATCATGATCTTAGGCGGCGGCCCCAACCGGATCGGGCAGGGTATTGAATTCGATTATTGCTGTTGCCACGCGTCATTTGCCCTTAAGGAAATGGGCTATGATACGATCATGGTTAATTCGAATCCCGAGACGGTATCAACGGATTATGATATTTCCGATCGTTTGTATTTTGAGCCTTTGACCTTTGAAGATGTTATGAACATTGTCGATATCGAGAAGCCCGACGGGGTGATCGTCCAGTTTGGAGGCCAGACGCCGCTTAATCTGGCGCATCGCCTTGATGAAGCGGACGTTCCCATCATCGGGACCAAGGTCACGTCGATCGAACTGGCGGAGAACCGGGAGAAATTCTCGAAACTCGTTGCGAAACTAAAACTTGTCCAGCCGGATAACGGTTCAGCCGTAACGACTAAGGAAGCTGTCAAGATCGCCGAAAGAATTGGATATCCGGTTTTAGCGCGGCCTTCTTATGTCCTCGGCGGGCGGGCGATGAAGATCGTTTATGACCGGGCGAGCCTTCTGGGTTTTATCGAGGAGGCGAAAGAGGTTTCCCGGGGCAAGCCGATCCTGATCGATAAATTTATCAACGATGCGATCGAAGTGGATGTCGATGCCATATCCGACGGCAAAGATACCTTTGTTGCCGGGATCATGGAGCATATCGAGAATGCCGGAATTCATTCGGGCGATTCGGCCTGCGTCCTGCCGCCGACGACGATCAGTGAAACGATTATCGAACAGATCAAGGAAGATACGTGCCGGATCGCGAAGGCTTTAGGCGTTATCGGATTGCTCAACATACAATTTGCTATTCGGGGGCCGAAGATATATATTCTAGAGGTCAACCCGAGAGCCTCCCGCACGGCGCCGTTTGTCAGCAAAGCGACAGGAATACCTCTAGCGAAGATCGCGGCCCAGATCATGGCCGGAAAGAAATTAAAGGAGTTCAATCTCTCCTATGACACGATAGAGAAATTGCAGCATGTCTCGATCAAGGAATCTGTTTTGCCTTTCTCTAAATTTTCCGGTGTGGATATTGTCCTGGGGCCGGAGATGAAATCAACGGGGGAAGTTATGGGTATTGGCGCCACGGTCGGTGAGGCTTTTGCCAAATCACAGATGAGCGCCAACCAGCATTTGCCGGTTGAAGGAAAAGTCTTTGTCAGCGTCAGGGACGAGGATAAACGAGGAATTGTTTTTATCTCGAAAAAGTTGCAAGACATGGATTTTTCTTTAGCTTCAACGAGGGGAACGGCGAAAGTCCTTCGGACACATGGCGTCAATGCCGAGGAGGTGGGGTGCTATGATCAAGGGAAAGGCGACATGTTGAACCTCATGACGCTTATTAAGAAAAATGAGATCGCGATGATCATTAATACCCCGTCAGGAGAAGGCAGCCAGTATGACATGCGTTCTATTCGCGCGGCGGCGATATTGCACAACGTCCCCTGCATTACGACATTACAGGGGGCGCGGGAAGCCGTTAACGGTATTGAAACGATCAAAGCCAAGAATTTCAGTGTTCATTCTTTACAGGACTGGTATATCGCCGGGAGGAGTGTTGAATGTGCGGCATCATAGGAGTTTCTAATCACGAAGAAGCGGCGAACATTGCTTTTCTAGGGCTCTATGCCTTGCAGCACCGCGGGGAGGAAGCCGCCGGCATCGCGTCTTACGACGGACAGGATATCCATATTACAAAGAATTTGGGATTAGTTGCTGATGCTTTTAATGAAGAGTCTCTCAAGGGCCTTAAAGGAAAGACGGCGATCGGCCATTCCCGTTATTCGACAACGGGGTCCAGCAATTATAAGAATATTCAGCCGTTTCTTGTGACGCACAGGAACTGCCCTATCGCTGTTTCTCATAATGGGAATTTAACGAATACCGAAGAACTTTATCAAGAACTCGAGGAAGAAGGCTCGATCTTTCAGACCTCGATGGATTCAGAGATTATTGTTCATCTTCTGGCTAAGACGCGCAATGGCGATAGAAAGAAATGGTTTGTCAATGTTTTAGCCCAACTCAAAGGAGCCTTTTCTCTTGCATTTCTGGTCGAAGACGTTCTAGTCGGGGCGCGTGATCTCCAGGGGTTCAGGCCCTTATGTCTTGGGAAGATCGACGACAGCTATATTTTAGCAAGCGAAAGTTGCGCCTTAGACCTGATCCATGCCGAGTTTATCCGCGAGATCGAACCGGGAGAAATTATTTTTATAAAGAGCGGCAAAATAGAATCAGCTTACCTGCCGGGAAGGGAAAAGGCGAAGAAGGCGCACTGCATTTTCGAGAATATTTATTTTGCCAGGCCGGACAGCAATATTTTCGGGGAGAATATCTATCAGGTGCGCAAGGGGCTTGGGATCCAATTGGCCAAAGAACATCCGGTCAAGGCCGATTTTGCAATGTCCATTCCTGACTCCGGGAATTACGCGGCGGTAGGATATTCCCAGGAACTCGGCCTTCCCTTTGAGGTCGGCATTATCCGCAATCACTATATTGGCCGGACGTTCATTCAGCCTTCTCAATTTTTAAGGGATTTCCGGGTCAGAGTGAAACTCAATCCCATAAAAAGTGTTCTCAAAAGCAAAAAGATCGTTATTATCGAGGATTCTATTGTCCGCGGAACCACGTCGAGAGGACGCATTGAGGATCTAAGAAGAGCCGGGGCGAAGGAGATCCATATGCGTATCAGTTGCCCGCCGATCAAATCGCCCTGTTTTTATGGGATCGATTTTCCGAGCAAGCAGGAACTCATTGCGTCATCTAAATCGGTAAAAGAAATAGCGGATTTCATTAAAGTCGATTCTCTGGAATATTTAAGTTTAGAAGGCATGCTTTCGGTGATGAAGGACTCTCAAAGCTATTGTGATGCCTGTTTTACGGGGGAATACCCGGTCGAGGTGCCGAAAAATAAAAGTAAATATCTTTTAGAAGGGGCTTAATAGGTATGGAAAAATTTATTTTTGTGACAGGAGGAGTTGTTTCGAGTTTAGGTAAAGGGATCGCGGCAGCTTCTATCGGAAAGCTGTTGGAAGCGCGCGGCCTGACCGTGACGATCCTTAAATGCGATCCGTACATCAATGTCGATCCGGGCACGATGAGCCCGTTCCAGCATGGGGAAGTTTATGTGACCGACGACGGGGCTGAAGCTGATTTAGATCTAGGGCACTACGAGAGGTTTACCAATGCCCATATCAGCAAAGACAGCAATATCACGACGGGCAAAGTTTATTATAATGTTATTACAAAAGAGCGCCGGGGAGATTATTTAGGTAAAACCGTTCAAGTCATTCCGCATATTACGGATGAGATCAAAAGAGGCATTAAGAAAGTTTCCCGGGATAGAGGGGTTGATATTACTATTGTGGAAATTGGAGGGACGGTTGGCGACATTGAAAGCTTGCCGTTCTTAGAGGCGATCCGCCAATTGCGGTGGGAGTTCGGAGAATGCTATGCGTTGAACATTCATGTCACGCTTCTTCCGTATATCAAGTCTGCCGGCGAGCAGAAAACAAAACCGACGCAACATAGCGTCGGGCGCCTTCGGGAGATCGGGATTGCTCCGGACATCCTATTGTGCCGAACGGAAAGACACATCACTAAAGAGCAGCGCGATAAGATCGCTCTTTTCTGCAATGTGGACCGGGAGGCGGTTATCGAGGCCGGTGACGTTAAGCATATCTATGAGGTTCCTCTTTCTTTTAAAAAAGAGGGGTTGGATGATCTGATCCTAAAGAAATTAAATGTCAAAAGAGAAGATAAAGATCTGAACAATTGGAGAGATCTGGTCGTTGAAAGGCTTAAACATCCTCAAAAAGAAGTAAAGATATGTGTTGTAGGAAAATATGTCGCCCTGCAAGATGCCTATAAATCGATCTATGAAGCTTTAGTTCACGGTGGGATCGCGAATAATGCCAAGGTCAATATTATCAGGGTTGATTCGGAGAATTTGGAAAAGGGAAAAGTCGATAAGCAGTTTCAGGGCGCTGACGGCATTCTTATTCCCGGAGGGTTCGGGGGCCGGGGTATCGAAGGGAAAATCAAGGCTGTTCAATACGCGCGGGAGAACAAGATCCCGTTTTTTGGCATTTGTCTGGGGATGCATGTGGCGACCATCGAATTCGGTAGGAATGTGTGCGGCTTAAAGAGTGTTAATTCGACGGAATTTGACAAGCAGGCTAAAAATCCGGTTATTGCCTTGTTAGAGGAGCAAAAGCGTGTTAAAAATTTAGGTGCGTCGATGCGTTTAGGCGCTTATCCCTGCAAGCTCTCAAAACGCTCGCTGAGCTTTAAGGCTTATAAGAAAGAAAGCATCTCTGAACGGCACCGGCACCGGTACGAATTTAACAACAATTATAAAAAACCTTTTGAAAAAAAGGGGATGATCTTTGTCGGCATGAATGTCCGTAAAGGCCTGGTCGAGGTTATTGAGTTGAAGAACCATCCTTGGTTTGTGGCTTGCCAGTTTCATCCCGAGTTCAAATCAAAACCGGACCGTGCTCATCCCTTGTTCAGAGATTTCATAGCGGCGGCGCTGGAGCGTCGCTGATGATTTGTTCTTTATCGCGCGGGTGGCGGAAATGGTAGACGCGCTACTTTGAGGGGGTAGTGGTCGTAAGGCCGTGAGAGTTCAAGTCTCTCCCCGCGCACCATACTTTTTTCCATTAGTATTTATTTAGAGAAAAAAGTATGGTGTCCCGAGCGGATATTGGAAAAAAGTCCACCGCGAGGGGCCAAAGGGAAAAAATAACAGAAAAGTTTCCCTCGTCGCAGCAGGTAAAAAGGGCGACTCGGGACTGCGCATTAAGGCCAGCGCCTTAATGCTTGAAGGGAATAATAATGAAAAAAAACATTCAGGTAAGCGCCAGTATTCTTTGTGCCGATTTTACAAAATTGGGAGAAGAGGTAAGAAAGTGTGAGGCGGCCGGAGTGGATACTCTGCACGTGGATGTGATGGACGGGCATTTTGTCCCGAACATCACTGTTGGAAAGATCATCGTCGAGGCGCTTCGCCCTATCACGGGACTTCCGATCGAGGCGCATTTGATGATCGAAAATCCATGGATGTATATCGATGATTTTATTGACGCCGGATCTGATATTATTTCTCTCCATGCGGAATGTTACGGTCCTCGAAGGTCTCACTGCCAAGAGTTCGACCGATATCCTAAAGAGGTCGATACGATCGATATCGAAAAAGCGCGGAAGGATATCTTAAGAATTAAAGATAAAGGGCGGAAGGCCTACATGGTCCTCAATCCGGGAACGCCTCTCTGTTTTGGCGATCTTTTAAATGATCTCGATGGCGTCCTTGTCATGTCGGTCAATCCCGGGTTTGCGAAACAGGAATTTATGCCCGAGGCCCTTTCAAAGGTCAAGGAGTTATCCTGGACATTCGAAGGAGATATTGCGATCGACGGCGGGATCAAGGAATCGACGGCTCCTTTAGCGGTCGAGGCAGGAGCCAATATCCTCGCGACTGCCAGTTACTTTTTCGGGGCCGAAGATCCGCAAGAAGCTGTCAAGCAGCTCAAGTCATTACAGCGGATTTAAGCATGACCTTGTTGTTGAAAAGGATTTGATATCGTGGTATATTCTAGAGAAGGAGAAGATCGGGGCATGGCCCCGTGATATCTGAAAATGAGCGTTGATACGATTATAAAAGACAGGAAGGCACAGACAGCCATTGAGTATTTGCTGCTTCTCATGACGGTTGCCGTGATCGTGCTGCTTGGGTTTAAGACATATCTCCCTCGCGTTCAGGAGACGGCAAATATTTATTATAATCGGGCAGCGCCCGGAATATTAGGCGCGCCTCCTCGCTGTGGAGATACATTTTGTGCGGGTCCGCCTTTTGAGGATTGTGCAAAGTGCCCGTTCGACTGTGGTCCCTGCTAAAAATTATCTGCAAAGATAGTATTGTTTATCCTACCCTTGCCGTTTATCCCTAACAAAATTGCTTCCTTCGATACTTTTAGCGTATTTCTTTAGTTCAGCGCCGATCTCGCTGATCTGGGCGACGTGCGTGATCGTTTGGGAAACATTGCTGACAATGCCTATGGAAACAGCTAATAGGCCGAATCTTTGCTCGTTGCCTTGGCGGTCTTTCCCGCTGATATAGCCGAGATTGCAATCTTCTTCGCTGTAGAACTTAGGTATTTTCTTGTCGAAATCATCTACAATTTTCTGGCATGCTTTGTTAATAAGGGCATCGTCCATAATAAAGATCATATCATCGCCGCCAATGTGGCCAACGAACGCATCGGGGCCCCCAACTTCCCGGACGAATTTAATGAGTATTCTTGCCATCTCCCGGATGACTTCATCCCCTTTTTCAAAACCGTAGACATCGTTGTAGACTTTGAATTTATCGAGGTCGGCATATCCGACGGCAAAGGGTTCCTTAGCGTCGATGTGGCGCTGGAACTCTTCCATGATCGAGGTATTGCCGGGCAAATGGGAAAGGGGGTTGGCATCGAGGCTGCTTTCCGTGCGCTTGAGGATCATCTTGATCCTTGCGAGCAATTCGCTTGGGTCGAACGGCTTGACAATATAATCATCCGCGCCGGCCTCGATCCCGCCGATACGGTCATGAACTTCGCCCTTGCCGGTAAGCATAATGACGGGAATATGGCGCAGGAGAATATCTTTCTTTAAGGCTTTGCAGAATTCCCGCCCGTTCATCACCGGCATCATATAATCACAAATAATAAGGTCCGGGTTCTTTTGCTGGAGGACCTGCAGGCCTTCTTCGCCGTTATTGGCCTGAAAAACTTCATACTGTTCGGACAGGGTTAATTCGAGAACATCAAGGATGTCCGGGTCGTCGTCGATCGTTAGGACTTTCTCTTTTCTCATAAGTTTTCTGCCTCTTGTTCACCGGGGTCGGCGCCTGTTGAAGATTGTTCCACCGGCAGGGTGAAATGAAATGTTGTGCCTTCTTTGAGTTTACTTGTGATCCACATTCTTCCCTTATGGGCCTCAACGATTTTCTTGGCCAAAGACAGGCCTAGACCTGTGCCTTTGACATTTTGGTTGGTCGGGTTATCAACCCGGTAGAATTCGTCGAATAACCGCACGATATCTTCTTCGGAGATCCCGATGCCGGTATCGGATACTTCGAGAGTGACGACTCCGTTATGCAAGCGCGCATTAACGGAAATAGTGCCGCCCTCCGGCGTGAATTTGATCGCGTTGCTGATCAGGTTGATGAAGATACGGTCCGCTTGGCTGCTGTCGAGCATCATCTCGGGAATAGCTCCGTCAATATTTGAGGCCCAGTTGATGCCTTTTTCTTTCATTTGAGGGGTGAGAAGATCATGGATATTCTCGATCATATTGGCCAGGTTGCATTTGCTCATGTTCATCTCGACACGGCCGGATTCTATCCTTGAGATATCGAGGAGATCATTGATCAGCTTGACCAAATTGTCTGAATGCGTATTGATCTTGCCGAGGCGCTCCCTGACTTTATCGGGGATGTTTCCTAATTTTCCCGCCATCAGAATGGAGGCGTATCCTTTAATGGAGGTCAAGGGCGTGCGCAATTCGTGGGAAACGGCGGAAATAAATTCGGATTTTGTCTTGCTGATATTTTGGACTTCTTTGAGCACGGATTCCAATTGGTTCGTCCGGTCATGGACTTTGGCTTCCAGGACCTGGCGCGAGCGGAACACCTGTTCGAATAATCGCGCATTTTCTAAGGTCTGTCCGATTTGACTGGCTAAGATGGAAATAAGTTCTTCATCTCCCTGCGTGACCCCCGCGGCATTAGATTGATCCCCAACGAAAACGAGGCCGATAATCCCTTTCTGCGAGAGAATGGGGGTAAAAACAAAATGTTCAATGCCAAAAAGCCGGGTAATGTATTCCCGTCTGGGTTTAGGGGAATTGATGGATGAGAACGTGTGCCCCTCCTTAAAAGAGGTGATCATGCTGCTGTCTTTTTCCAGGTCAGCAATAATAATAGGGATGCTTTCATCGGAAAAACCAAGAACCACGCGGCTGTGAAGCTTTTTTTCTTTATCATAGACAAGGATCAAGTTTTTCTCGAAAGTGAGATTAGCCGCAAGGGCCTGTTGAAGACGGGCAAAGATCTCGGCTTCATCCAAAGTGGTGCTGATCAAACGCGATATTTTCTGAAGGGCATCAAGGCCTCCAAGCCGTTTATCCAGTTCTTCTTGGGCTTTGTTGAGGTCCAGGTCCGTCTTGACGATCAATTTGGCCTGTTCATCCAGATTATCGAAAGACTTTTTTAATTTTGTGATGGAATTTTTGAGCTTGTTGACTTTTTCAGACTTGTCTATGATCAATAGCGCAAGGACACCAAGGGCTATAAAAATAAATAGACCGATCGATAAAAAGATATATGACGATGAACTGTCCATATTATTTCTGGTTATAGTATTCGCAAAACAAATTCGTTAGTTTTGAAGGAGGCCTTTTCGTCTAAAGATAAAGTTTGAAAAGTTACGGATTTATATTGCGAATACTATACCTATAAACAGGGTTTCCTGTTAGATGCTTTATAAAATATGTTTTTCATGTAAAATCATACCACAAAAGCCTCAAAAACGCCTAGACATATTGCAAATTCCGGGCCTAACCGATCGCTAAGACGACAATGCTTTCGTTTAAGAGATACGGCTTTTTGAATTTTTCAACCGTTTGGAACGGACAGATCTCCCCGTTTGCATACATCCCGATGATCGGGACGCTAACCCCAAAAATATGCTTAATGTTCTCGATCTCCTCAAAGGCCATCCGGCCTAATAGTTTTAGCCGTGCCATAGACTCAAAAATGATAATAAGATGGGGCTTCTTCCCTAAAAGCCCTTTTTGAGCCTCTTCAGCGGCATCAATGGCAGCTTGCTTACAAGAGTCTTTATTGCTGATCATGATGTGGACCTCTGCGCCTTGCGGGACGTCTCCCTGGCAAACGATGCTGCCGTCCGGTCGAATAGCAACAGTATTCCTTAAAAGATACTCGTTGCTTCCCTCGACAAAGATCCCCAATGGATAAAGGGTCGACATCTGTCCGAACTGGCCCGAATGGAGGCCGGCAGCTTTATCGCCGAAATACTCCTCATAAAGGGCAGAAGCTTTTTTCCCGCTGATCGTTGTTATGATATTGCCTTCTGCTTTATCAATAATCCGGGGTTTTCCAAGCGGGCGCCAACCATGATGGCAGCCAACACTAACGCTGGCATGCCCGCCGATGATCAGTCCTGCTGCGGCGTTCGTCAGGACATTACCCTGAAATATCTGGAAAGTATCGGCAAAATGAAAATCATCGCAACTGCCAGCTCCTAGGATAGGGAAGACATTCCCGAAGATCTCCTGTATCCCTTTAAGAAGGACAGAAGTGTTTTCTAAACGTCCATCCACAAGAAACAAAAACGCCTGTCTGCTATGGCGCCCAAAGTCAGAAAGTGTGTTCCCTGCTAAAAGGTTTCCCGCCCGGTGGATATCCTTAGTGTTAAGACTATCAACAGAACCGGCCCCGAATTTCAGTTCATCTGAACTGACCGTCAGAACAGCTATGCCGCGAGTCTCAATTGAGCTGGAAAGAATAATGCCGGCGGTGGAGCATCCGATCATTTTGGCCTGGTTTAAGACCGTTTGAAGGGCAGGTAGTGTTTGATTGGGATCATAATGAATGGTGCTGAAAATAATGGCGATATCGATCTGGTCAGCATTAAGGTTCGTTTTTGATCGAAAAGCGGCGTCTCTAGCCGCTGTTTCCGCATCTAGGGACTGGCTAAATCCGATACCGATCTGAGTTGTCATAATATAGAGAACTCCTTATGAGCTTGTCATAACGCTTCAGAGCTATAGAGTAAGATTAATATAAGTATAGCTTTTATTAGAAGAAATGAAAATTAAAAGTTAAGTATGTTCGGAGGTCTTTCGGGAGGAAGAATTTTATATTGACCATGAGGAGAAATGTGATATTATCTACAAAAGCTCTAGGCCCCCATCGTCTAGCCTGGTCAGGACATGTGGTTCTCAGCCATAAAACACCGGTTCAAATCCGGTTGGGGGTACCATAAAAAATACTCACTTTATGTGGGTATTTTTTTCTTGACAGAAGATTAGAATATGCTAATATTCTAATTAATGGAGGGAAGCAATGAATAAAAATGAAGGGACGAGAACGTTTGATACGGCGGCGCGCATGCTTAAGGCCGTTGCGCATCCGGTCCGGATCAAGATCATTGATCATCTCAGCCGGGAAAAAAGACTTTCGGTCAATGAGCTAAAAGAAAAGTTGAATATTACCCAGTCCATGACCTCGCAGCACCTGGCCCAGTTGCGTAATACCGGGATATTAGGAAGCATAAAAGAGGCCAACGTCTGCTATTACTATATTTTCAATAAAAACGTGCTTAAACTCCTTGAATGCATCCAAAGGTGTTCTAAAAATAACAATATGTAGGAGGCTGTCGATGTTCAAAAAATTTATTTTATACACCCTCGGGCATCCTAAAAAGATCATGATCCTCAGCGCGGTACTCGTTGCGCTTTCTTTTATACAGTTCTCTCGGATCAAAGTGGACACGGACCCGGAGAACATGCTGCCGGAGACGGCCCCGGTGCGCGTTTTCCACCATGACACAAAAAAGGAATTCGGCCTTTATGACATCGTCGTTCTTGGCGTCGTTAACGACCATCACCCGCAAGGGGCCTTTAATGTTGAGACGCTCGGCAAAATTTACAATATTACCGAAAGCATCAAGAAGATCGACGGGGTGATCACCCGCGAGATCGTCGCGCTTTCGACGAAAGATAACATTGAGCAGGGAGACATTGGCAGCGTCAAGTTCAACTGGCTGATGGAATCTCCGCCGAAGACGCAAGAGGAAGCCCTGAAGATCCGGCGGCAGGCGGAAGACCATCCGATGTTTCAGGGCAGCGTTGTTTCGCAGGACGGCAAGGCGGTCGCGATTTATGTCCCCATTGAGAAAAAAGATATCAGTTATGAAGTGGCCCGGGAACTTCGAAAGATCACAGAGCAGTATCAGGGGGAGGAAGAATATTATATTACTGGCCTTCCTGTCGCCGAGGACCAGTTCGGCGGGGAGATGTTCAAGCAGATGGCGATCTCGGCGCCCCTGGCAGGGTTGGTTATTTTTCTCTTAATGTGGTTCTTTTTTAAATCCGCGCAGCTGGTCGTCGCGCCGATGCTCGTTGCGGTCGCGACAGTGTTGATCGCGATGGGGCTATTGATAGGATTCGGTTTTCCTGTTCATATTATGAGCTCCATGATCCCTATTTTTCTCATGCCGATCGCCGTCCTGGATTCTGTTCATATTCTAAGTGAGTTTTTTGACAAATATCATCAGTTCAATGACCGCAAGAAAACCATGCTTTTTGTTCTGGAAGAATTGTTCAGCCCGATGCTCTTTACGTCGCTGACATCGGCGGTCGGATTTTTCTCGCTTTCATTCTCTCCGATCCCGCCCGTCCAGGTGTTCGGGGTCTTTGTGGCGGTCGGCGTCTTGATCGCGTGGGTCCTGACGCTTCTTTTGATCCCGGCCTATGTGATGCTTCTTAAAGAAAGTTCCTTTTCGCGTTTCGGCCGCGCGGAAACCGAGAAGAAGAACGGGATCCTTGATAAGAGCCTTGTCGGCCTGAAGAATGTTTGTATCAAGCATTACAGTAAGCTGCTTATGGCCACTGGTATTTTAGTCATTCTTTCTATATACGGCATTAGCCGCATCACGGTCAATGATAATCCTGTACGTTGGTTTACCAAAAATCATCCTATCCGGGTGGCTGACCGTGTTTTGAACGATCATTTCTCCGGGACCTATGAAGCCTATCTTGTGCTCGACGCTAAAGAGGAGGAAAAAGAGATCTTTATCATGCCGGAGATGCTTCGCTATATTGAGACGTTCCAGAAGGAAATGATCAAAAGCGGCAAGGTTGGGAAGACCACGTCTCTGGCCGATATTGTCAAGAAGGTGTACTATGAGCTTCTCGGCGGGGATAAAGCGAATAATGTGGTCCCTGGAACCAAGGCCGCGGTGGCGCAATGCCTGATCTCTTTTGAGAATTCGCACAAGCCGGATGACCTATGGCATTTAACGACTCCCGATTATTCTAAGGCCAATATATGGTTTCAACTCAAGAGCGGGGATAACAGGGATATGAATAAGGTCGCGGAAATTGTTGAGCGCTATATTAAGGAAAATCCGCCGCCTTACGAGATCACCTATGATTGGGCCGGGCTGACGTATATCAATGTTGTGTGGCAGGATAATATGGTCGTCGGCATGCTGAAAAACTTTATGGGCAGTTTCATTATTGTGTTCTTCATGATGCTGTTCCTGTTCCGGTCGCCGGTCAAGGCGCTGATCTCGATGATCCCGCTGACGGTCACGATCCTTTTTATCTATGGCTTGCTCGGATTTGTCGGGAAAGATTATGATATGCCGGTCGCTGTTCTCTCAGCCTTGACGCTGGGCCTTTCGATCGATTTCGCGATCCACTTTATTCAGAGATCGGTTGAGGTCCAGCATGTCCGGAAGGACTGGAAGAGCACCGCCGAGGAGATGTTCGGCGGGCCGGGAAGGGCGATCGTGCGTAACGCCCTTGTCGTCGCTATCGGGTTCTTGCCGTTATTAGCCGCGCCTTTGGTGCCTTACAAGACGGTCGGGTTCTTTATGTTCAGCATTATGGCCGTATCGAGTTTTGCCACGCTGGTCATTCTGCCGTCGATCATTTCGGCGAACCCGGAGATTATTTTTGCACGCGCGGAAAAAGGCATAGGCTGCCACTGCGGACAATGCATCCTTGTTTCCTTATCTGTTGCCGTCGCCGTCGCCTATATTTTGCTCGGATACACGCCGCTTAAATGGCCCGTCACGGTGTTTATAACGATCGCCGTTATTGTTCTAGCTGCTGTTGCATGCCATTATGCGTCCAAAAGAAAACTTTGCTTAACAGGGGAGGGAGAAAAATGAAAACGAAACTAGCTGTTTTTATGGCGCTTATGATGTTTAGTTGTGCCGGCGGCGCGTTCGCGGAAGAATTAAGCGTCGATCAAATCATCGAGAAAGCCAATATTGCCGCGTATTACAGGGGAGCAGACGGCGTCTCGGATGTCCGTATGTCGATCACGGATTCCCAGGACAGAAAGCGCGTGCGGGAATTTAGGATCTTACGTCTTACCTTAGAACAAGGCGGAGACCAAAAATTCTATGTGTATTTTAAAAAGCCGGCGGATGTCTCTAAAATGGTGTTCATGGTCTGGAAGCATTTGGACAGCGACGATGACCGGTGGCTTTATTTGCCGGCGTTGGATCTCGTGCGGCGTATCGCGGCCAGTGATAACCGTTCAAGCTTTGTCGGGTCGCATTTTGTCTACGAAGACGTTTCCGGCCGGGGCATTGAAGCGGACACGCACGAACTTATGGAAACGGACGACAAATATTATAAGATCAAGAACGTGCCTAAGGACGTAAAGGGTGTTGAGTTTAAATATTATTTGATCTGGATCGACAAGACCGATTTTATTCCGATGAAAGCCGAATATTACAACGATCAGGACCAAATGGTTCGCACGATCGAAGCCCTGGAGGTCGAAGATATTGACGGTCATCCGACGGTAACAAGATCTCTGGCAAGGGACATGGAAAGAGGCGGTGAGACGACGATGGATTTTACGAATACCCGCTATGAAGTTGGCCTTACCGAGGATGTCTTTACGGAACGTTTCTTAAGAAGGGCTCCGGTGAAATGGATCAAATAATGTTTAAAATACGCGCGCTCGGGTTAACCGGAATAGCCCTAACGGTACTATGCGGTTCCGGCTATGCGGCGATGCCGGACATTCACGGATTTTTTGAGTTCGATCTCGGGGTGAAGGTCAGTGACGACAATACAAAAAAGGACGGGTATAATCTGTTCGAACAACGGCTGCAGTTGAAGTCGTCGTACTATTTCGAAGGCGAGAATTATCTCTCCGAGAAGGGCGCGTCGCTGGCTTTTAAGGGCGACTTTACCGTCGACGAATATTTCGACGGGAAAACAGGCTTTGACCTGCGGGAGGCGAACCTTTCGCTGACGCCTTTTGACTTTATGGACGTCAAGGCCGGCCGGCAGGTCCTCACGTGGGGGACGGGGGATTATCTTTTTATCAACGATATGTTCCCGAAAGATTACTGCTCTTTCTTTATCGGTCGCGACGATGAATATCTGAAGAAGCCTTCCGACGCGCTGAAGATGTCGTTCTATCCGTCGTGGGGGAACGTCGATCTTGTCGTCGCCGCTTTTGAGCCGAACACGACGGCGAAAGGCGACCGGCTGTCTTTCTACGACAGCTTCCAGGGCGGGATCGCCGGGATTGATTCCGACCGGGACCTGCACGAGCCGGCGCTGCGCGCCTCGAACAATGAATATGCCTTGAGGTATTACCGGAGCCTGGGCAGCAATGAGTTGGCGCTGTATTATTTCTACGGTTTCGACAAGAATTCGACCAGCTACCTGAACGAAGCAGCCCGGCAGCTTTTTTACCGCCGGTTCGATGTGTACGGCTTTAGCCTGCGCGGGCCGTTCGCCAGCGGTATCGGAAATGTTGAATTCGGGTTTTACAACAGCCGCCAGGATCCCGACGGGGATAACCGCTTAATTGAGAACTCCATGATAAAGATCATGGGAGGGTATACAAAAGACCTGGGGAATGACCTAAAGGCCGGCATACAGTATCTCTATGAGCAGCGCCTCGACTATGATAACTATCTGGCCAACCGTCTTGCCGCCGACCTGATCTTCGACGAGTCGCGCCATCTTTTGACCCAGAGCGTGACGAAGCTGTTCGCGAATCAAACGGTCAGGGTCGCTTTGTTCAATTTTTATTCGCCGGGCGATAATGACGGGTATGTGCGGCCTACGGTCAGCTATGATGTGACTGACCAGTGGAAAGTGACCGTGGGAGGGAACTTCCCGTGGGGGGAAGATGACATGACGGAGTTCGGACAGATGAAGAAAAATAAAAATGTTTATCTAAGGGCTCGGTATAGCTTTTAATAAGAATGAAAAAGGAGGATAAAAAATGACTGCAGAAAGAATGTTAAGAGGTATCGCAGGGGCATTTATTTTGATCAGTATTCTACTGGCCTATTACGTCCATCCCGGATGGCTTTGGTTCACGGTCTTCATCGGGTTAAATCTACTGCAATCGGCGTTTACGAAGTGGTGCCTCATGATGAATATCCTAAAGAAGTGCGGAGTGAAGTAAATTCTTGTATCGGCCGCAGAAATCATTTAATATCATTAATATTCTCCAGATCGCCTAATTTGTTGATCCTCCAGAAAAGGAACCGCCCGTGAACGTGTGGCAAGCGACACTTATCGGTATTATCGAAGGCATTACAGAATTTCTCCCGGTCTCATCAACGGGGCACCTGATCTTGGCCTCCCGTCTTTTAAACATTGCGCAAAGCGACTTTCTTTCGAGTTTCCAGGTCGCCATTCAGCTTGGAGCGATCCTGGCGATCGTTCTGCTGTACGGAAGGTCCCTTCTTTTTAAATGGGAAGTTCTCAAGCGCGTTGCGGCGGCCTTTATCCCGACGGTGATCATAGGCTTTATTTTTTATAAATTCATCAAACACGTTCTTATGGGCAATGAGCGCGTTGTTGTCTGGTCCCTATTGATTGGCGGGATCGTGCTGGTTGTTTTCGAATCTTTTTATAAGGAGAAGGAAAATTCTCTCGAAGATATAAGCGCGCTGAGTTACCCGCAGGCCGTTTTAATCGGGATCTTTCAGTCCTTCGCGATGGTCCCCGGGGTCTCAAGATCTGCCGCGACAATTATCGGGGGGTTGTCTTTGGGGCTGAAGAGAAAGATGATCGTGGAATTTTCTTTCTTATTAGCCGTACCGACGATGGTCGCGGCAGTAGGGCTGGATGTCATCAAAAGCGCGGCAAATTTTTCTGCCGACCAAGCCGTTCTCTTGGCGGCCGGTTTTCTCGCGGCGTTTTTTGTCGCGATCTGCAGCATAAAGTTCCTTCTTTATTTTGTTAAGAACCACAATTTTGTTGTCTTTGGCATTTATCGTATCGTTATCGCTGTCTTGTTTTTAATGCTATGGATCAAATAGGGCATGTATAAAAATATCCTATGGTTTCTATGTCTTTTTTTACTCGGATGCGTTACCATGACGTCCGGGCCGCAACGTTCTTCCTCAACATGGAAGAGGCCATCCATCGCGCTGACCAATGTTGAGAAAGTGCAGATCGGAATGACTTACGGGGAGGTTGCCGGTATTATGGGAGATGCGATCAGTATCGGATATAAAGCGAGCGATACGCTGGAAGGGGCATACGAGGAGATCCTCATTAAAAACCCTTATGATGAGGAAGTCCTGGAAGGAAGCCAAGCGCAGTACAGGATCGTGTGTTATTTTACGCATATCAGAAAAGCCGACGGGATCGTTACGGATGATGAGTTGACCCCGCTTGTATTTCAAGAGAATCAGTTGATCGGCAAAGGGCGAAGTTTCTTGTCTGAACTGAAAGACAGGTTGAAATAGAGAATGAAATCCAAGCATTGTTCTTTCACGTCACTCGTCTCGCCATACGATCTGAAGAGGCCGATTGATTGGAACGCGCAGTTCAGCCGCTCTGCGCCGACAGACGTAGAGATCGGATTTGGAATGGGAGAGACTCTCATGCGCATGGCGCAAGAGTCTCCGGAGAGAAACTTTATCGGTGTCGAGCAGCATTGGAAACGCATTTGTAAAACTTTGCGCGTTATGACAAAAAGCCAGTCCTCGGCGCCGGAGACATTCAAAAACGTCCGGATCTTAAGGGTTGACGCGCGCGTTGTCTTTCAACGGCTCTTTGCCCCAAGAAGCATCGACACGGTCTACTGTCTTTTTCCCTGTCCGTGGCCCAAAAAAGGGCACGTCAAGCACAGGCTTTTTAATAACGGTTTCCTGCGGCTTCTCAATAACCGTTTAAAAAAAAGCGGGACGATCAGGATCGTTACGGATTTTTATCCGTATTTCCAATGGGTCCTCGCTCAAGCGCAAGGGGCCGGGTTTTGCGCCGAGACAGCGACGGTCCGGCCGCAATATGACACAAAATTTGAACGGAAATGGCGGGATGAGGGTCAGGAAGAATTCTTCAAGCTGGATCTTTTTAAGAAAAGACATATTGAGGCTCCGGTTAAAAAGGATATTGTTTTGAAAAGCTACACGTTAAATGAATTCGATTTTGACCGCCTTCAATTAAAAGATGAAACAGGAAAGGTTTCTGTTATCTTCAAGGACAAGGTCTTTGACAGGGGCCAGCAAAAAGTCATGGTCCATGCCATTGTTGCCGAGGAACATCTCACGCAACATTTTTGGAGCGCGATCGTTAAAAACGAAAAAACATGGCGCATTGCCAGGGCCGAAGGGCAGAATTTCTTTCCCACTCCGGGAATTGCGAAGGCTTTGGAACTCGTTTATGAGGCCGCGAAAAGTACGGACTGAATGAAACTCAATAAAATCCATCTAACGCTTATTGCGTGTATTCTTTTTATTACTATTCCCCCGTTCTCCTCTTTTGCTGCAAGAAAGCATCAGGTTACATGCAAGTCTGTTATTTTTTCGGATAGCACGAAAGTAAAACGTCTTTACGGAAAAGGGGTCCATGACCGCGTCCTTCCGGCAAGCACGGCAAAAGTCATGACCGCTTTAGTTGTCCTTGATCGTCTCAAATTGGATGATTATGTGACGGTTAGCAGCAATGCGGCCAAGGCGCAACCCACCAAACTCCATTTTAAGCCCGGCGAAAGATATAAAGTGCGGGATCTTCTTTATGCGATCCTGATCAAGTCGGCCAATGATGCCAGTATTGTCCTTGCGGAGGCCGTTGCCGGGTCGCACTGGAAGTTTGTCCAAATGATGAACGCGAAGGCCAGGAAGATCGGGGCCAAACATACGAAATTTTCCAATTCTAACGGATTGCCGTCTAAAGCCTCGCAGTATACAACAGCGTATGATATGTACCTCATATTCCGCAAGGCGCTGCGATACTCCTTTTTCCGGGATGCGATCAAATATAAATACAAAACGATCACCTCTAAAGCCGGACGGGAGATCAAACTAAAAAGCCATAACAAGATCCTTTTTATGGATTGGAAAAAAAAGATCTACGGTAAGACCGGGTATACCCGGGCAGCTAGGGCATGTTTTGTGGGGACGATCCAAAAAGGGAGGAGCACGCTGATCATCGGCGTTTTCGGCTGTCCGAATCGATGGGCAGATGTTAAGCATATTATTTCGTACTATGGCGGGATATCTCTGTAATGTTGTAAGCTGATCCGCTGTTTTGGGTTGGGCCCCTCCTTAAATATTCCGGGAGTCAATAAGGGGAATTTTCTTGTGGCAATTTGCAGGGAATCGTGATATTCTCTTAACTGAATTTTGATTGCTATTAAAACAAAAAGGAGGGATGCAAATGCAAAAGAAAGTTTTTACATTGGTCCTCGTAGTTACCATCGGAGTTCTTACAGGTGTCGCTGTTGTTAAAAAACAGACAAGAGAGCCTTTATTGCGCGAAATTCTTAAAGGGCAGCAAATTCTGCTTCTGGCTCAAACAGGAATAGAAAGGAAGCTAGGTTCTGACGCGGACCGGGTGGTTGAAGACCTTGTGAGCACGAAAAGATTCAAGGGATTAGAAGACCGGATTGCGTCTCTGGAAAATCAAATTAAAAGCCTGCAGGAAGCCGTTAAAAAGGCCGGGCGCAATACCGCAGGAACTCGTCAAGCTCCGCCGCCTGAGGATCCCTCAAAAATATATACGATTCCGGTGGCCCATTCGCCGGTCAAAGGCAATAAGAAAGCTTTTGTAACGATCGTCGAGTTCGTCGATTTTCAATGTCCGTTTTGCGCGCGATTTCATCCGCCGATCGTTGAAGTGCTTAAGGCCTATCCCAAAGATGTTAATTATGTTTTAAAGAACTTTCCCTTAGCTTTTCATTCCCAGGCTAAACCGGCCGCGAAAGCCGCTTTTGCCGCTGGAGAGCAGGGGAAATATTGGGAGATGGTGGATGTCCTGCTTGAGAACGGAAAATCTCTCAATGTGGAGATGTTCGAAAAGTTCGCCGGAGAAATAGGCCTTGATGTCACAAAGTTCCTGGATGATTATAAGAATAAAGACGCGAAGTGGGAAGGATATATCGGAAAGGATATGGCCCTGGCGCTGCAAGTCGGTGTCCGGGGGACCCCGACGTTTTTTATTAACGGACGAAAAACCAGGGCGCGGGATTTTAACAGCTTGAAGAAGGAGATCGATCAGATTTTAAACGAGAAGAAATAAACATTCGATCAAAAAAGAAGACAATAATCAGTGGCTGAGCATATGCCGCTGATTATTGTTTTTTGCAAAGGAGAACACATGGTACGAGTTGGCGGATTAACAAGTAAATATTATAAAGAAACACGGGGTGTAAAAGTCGCCGGCGGGCAAAAGGTCAAATGCGGAACGATCTTAACCCGTGAAGGGGATAAATGGAAGCCGGGCCTCAACGTGACTGGAAGGACGCATCTAACGGCGGGCTGCGACGGAGAGGTTTATTTTACACGGAAAAAGGGAAACTACAAAAAAGCCGTAACATACATCAACGTCTGTTCAACTAAGAAACCCAAGAAATAATATTCTCCCAATTTATTATGTGCGGAATTATTGGATATATCGGGGATCAACAAGCTGTTCCTATCCTGATCGATGGATTGAAAAGGCTCGAATACCGCGGCTATGATTCAAGCGGCGTCGGCATCATTCCTTCAAGTGATAACGGAGGATTACGTTTGCGCAATGCGAAAGTGATCATTCGCAAAACTCACGGTAAAATCCAGAATCTCCAGAACCTCATAAAAACAAAACCTCTTCCTAAAAGTTCCCTTGGGATTTCCCATACCCGTTGGGCGACACACGGGGCTCCTAACCGTGTGAATGCGCATCCGCATGCGGATTGTTCAGGCAGGATCCTCATTGTCCATAACGGGATCATAGAAAATTACGAAAAATTGCGGGAGGCCCTCCGTAAAAGGGGGCATAAGATCGCATCCGAAACAGATACAGAGGTCATCGCGCATCTTATTGAGGACGGTTATAAAGGAAACTTGCTGAAGGCGGTCCGGAAAGCGATCCAGCAGTTAGACGGAGCTTTTGCGTTAGGTGTGATCTCGTCGGACCATCCGGACACGCTCATCGCGGCGCGTGTAGGCTCCCCGCTGATCATTGGTATCGGCAAAGGCGAAAATTTTATCGCCTCCGACGTCCCCGCTATTTTAAATTACACAAAAAAGATCATTTATCTCAAAGACAGGCAGATGGCTGTTCTGACGAAAGACGATGTGCGCGTCTTTAGTTTCGAGGGGAGGCCCGTTAAGCCTAAGATCGATCAAGTGACGTTTAAGGTTGATGCCGTCCAGAAACAGGGCTTCGCGCATTTTATGCTTAAAGAAATTCACGAGCAACCCGAAGTGCTGGAGAAGATGATCAAGGCGCGTTTAAAAGGCAATAGGGTTGTCCTTCAGGGCCTTGGGCTAAGCGAAAAACAATTGAAGGCGTTTAAGAATATTATGGTGGTCGCCTGCGGGACCGCTTATCATGCCGGCCTTGTCGGGAGATATATTATTGAAAAGCTGACCGGCATTCCCGTCAGCGTCGACGCGGCCAGTGAATTCCGTTACCGCGATCCCATTGTCGATAAAAAAACATTGATCATTGCGATCAGCCAATCCGGCGAGACAGCGGATACATTAGCGGCTGTCCGCGAGGCTAAAGCTAAAGGAGCAAAAGTGGTCTCGGTTTGCAATGTTGTCGGATCGTCGTTGGTCAGGGAGTCTGATGGGGTTCTCTATACGCATGCCGGCCCTGAGATCGGCGTTGCTTCGACTAAGGCATACGTAGCGCAGATCGCGATGTTGTACTTTCTGGCGTTGAAGATGAGCACTTTTAAGAAAGTGATCAGCGAAAGGGCACGGCGAAAGATCATCAAGGATTTTAAGGATATTCCTGCGCTTTATAAAGATATTCTTCGCAATAAATCCAATATCGCCAGGATCGCAAAAAGGAACTCGCATTTTGGATGTTTTCTCTTTTTAGGGAGAAACATTAACTATCCGTCGGCCATGGAAGGCGCTTTAAAATTAAAGGAGATCTCTTACATCCCGGCGGAAGGCTATGCTGCCGGCGAGATGAAGCATGGGCCGATTGCCTTGATCGACGAATATCGCGCTGTTGTCTGCATTGCCCCCCAATCAAAAGTATATGAAAAAATGGTCTCCAATATGCAGGAGATCCGTGCGCGTAAGGGTAAGATCATTGCGATCGCGACCCGGGGGGATAAAGCGATCCAGCGCCACGCTGACTATGTAATTTATATCCCACCGACAAACGATCTCTTAACGCCGCTTCTTGTCGCGCTTCCGTTGCAGTTGATCGCTTATTATATCTCGGTGCAGTTAGGTTGCGATGTTGACCAACCGAGGAATCTGGCAAAGTCCGTTACCGTCGAATAATGACACGGGAACGCAAAGACATATGACACGTGTGAGAATGGGTTACGAGTTGTGTGTCGGGAATGGGGAGGGGTGTTTGAGGCGGTAAAAGCTTTCTTATTCAAAGAGCGTTACCTCACCCGCATTCTTTCATCTTGACCCATAACGCACAACACAATACATATAACAAGCATTCTTGTGTCTTGTCGCTTTTAACGTGTGACCTTATGCTATACATTGTCTCCACGCCCATCGGCAACCTTAAAGACATTACTTACCGCGCTGTTGAAACGCTCAAAAGTGTTGATCTCATTGCCGCCGAAGACACTCGCCATACACGCATTTTATGCAATCACTATGGTATCAAAACACCGCTCACCAGCTATTTTGAGCATAACAAAGTCAAGAAGGCTGAACATCTTCTAAAGCTTCTTGGTGAAGGGAAAGAAGTCGCTCTTGTGACCGACGCAGGGACTCCCGGCATTAGTGATCCCGGATATCATCTTATTCGCCTTGCGAAAGACCATGATATTCCGATGACGGTTGTTCCGGGAGCTACAGCCTTGATCGCAGCATTATCTCTGTCAGGTTTGCCTTGCCATAATTTTATTTATGAAGGATTTCTCCCGGTCAAATCGACTGCCCGCCGAAAAAAGCTGGAACAGTTCAAGAACGAGAAAAGAACGGTTATTTTCTACGAATCTCCCCACCGTATCACCAAGGTCCTTAAGGACATCGAGGAAGCATTAAATGATCCGTATGTTGTTTGCGCTCGGGAACTAACGAAAAAATTTGAAGAGGTTAAAGGCGGGAAGGCAAGCGAGCTTTTTGACCATTTTTCCCAGAAAAAACCGCGCGGTGAGTTTGTTTTACTGATTCATCTTGCTTGGCCCGCTGCCAAGAAAATAGGGACAGGGCCTAAGGCTCTGTCCCTTTTTTAAAGGTGTCTTATGGACAAACGATAGTGCCGGCGGCAATTTCAGAGGCACAAAAAGCGGCACAATCAGGACAAGGCGTTTGAACCGGGTCGGTTATCTTAATCGTGCAAGATCCAAAGTGTGCTGGCAGAGTACCGTCATGGTATTGGTTACACCGCCTTTCAAAATCTGCTATTAGGTAGGTACACTGTATATCGGGGGCTGCCGGGTCCCTTGGCAGCTCAGTATAGGCAGGAGCGCATCTGTAGCTATTTGGAAGGTTTTTACATGTCCAGCTATTTGTG
The DNA here is from genome assembly GCA_023140095.1 of Candidatus Omnitrophota bacterium. Next base: position 26,375 of record JAGLMJ010000001.1, read on the forward strand.
TATGTGTAATCATATCCGTCGCCTAGATTTTTATAGCTATATTTTTTACATTCCGTGGAATAGCCTGTGATGTTTCCCCACTCGTCCTTAATGGGAAGCTCAGTTCCAGAATAATATTCGAGGCATGTCGAGGCGTCATAGCAACAACATGCTAAATCAGTACCCTTATTGCAAGTTTCAGTCGTTGTATAAAATGCAAAGGCTGGTTTAAAAGGCTGGAAAGGCGTTTTGACCGGCTGGGAACTGATAGCTACCCGGGGCCAAACCGTTTTGCCACGACAAACCTTTGTGTATGTCTCACATAGGAATTTCTTTTCCCCCTCCCTTGGGTCGTTCATCGGATCAGACAGAGTCATAACGCCAGGAGCAGTGGCTGGACAGCACTCACACTGACACGTATAGTCGCAATCCACCGGAGGTGGTTGCGTTTGCTGGCGACACACGGTATCATAAACATAAGTAGCACTATAACTGAAAGTTGTGTAATTTAAAAGCACAGAGAAGCATGCTACTACCAATAATATCCCTAACAAACGCTTTCTATTCATTTTGTCTCTCCGTTCTATCTGGCCATTAGAATAACGATCGTGCCTTCGCCTTCTTTGAATCCCTCTAAAGCCTTTCCGATAATGGCCAGCTGCCTCTTTTGATTTTCTTCCAAGGCTGTTGTTAGTTCAGAAAGAGATTTAATATTTCCCAAGGGAATAAATTCGGCTTTCATTGCGTAGCCGGGCTTAGAGGAACTTGTTAGCAGATCGCCCTTTTTGATCGGCCCGTTCTCCGTGGTAACCTTAACAGGGACCTGTCCGGTTAACGCCAGCGGCTGGTAGCCTTCTTTGTAATCCCCGAGACAAAAACCCGGATCGGTTGAAATCACGCCGGCTATTTTTGGAGCATATGGCTGATCGGATTTTTTTAGTTTCTTATCGCCTTTTTCCGCGATCACGACCACATCGCCCGGTTTAACATTATCTTCTACGAGTATATTTTCGGCCAAGTCCGCTCCATCAGCATAAATAGTCCCGTGAACAGCCAATTCGTAATCGGTGGCGGTGGTGTCAGGGTTCCTTTGGATCCCGATGTTACCGGTTGATCTGTCAATGAGTATAGCCTTAGTATCATTTGCTGTTAATTTATCAGCTGTATTGTGAACGCCGATAACAAGCATGTCACCACCAGCGTCATATTGCATGTACCCGCCGCGCCAAGTATCTTCATTCTCTCCCGCAAGTCTCATCGTGGCCGAATAATCAGCGCCTGTTGATCCTTTAAGATATAAAACCGGGTCTGGAGCAGACAAGTGCAATAGCGATTCCGGAGCCTCCGTTCCGATGCCGACATTGCCGTCGGGAAAGATAGTTAATTTTTGGTATTGTTCCTGACCGAACCAGTTGCCTGCCCCCGTGGGGTGGTAACCGATGCTGAAGGAAGACGGCAGAGCGTTGCCCGTTGTATAACGCATGATATGCCAGGAATCTGTGGCTGTTCCGGCGGGACTGACTTCAGTCATGTGGATAGAAGCTAAACCCGAACTTGCGTTCTCCCCGATGAGGTTTAGCTGGGCATCAGTGTTGCTGATAATGACATCCCCCTTGAGCTTACTCTGGGTCCAGTCGCCGACAATGTTCCAGTTAGGGTTATTAACATGGAGAAGGGCGCCAGGTGCGGTGATTCCGATTCCGACGGCTAGATTCGGGTTTGTGGCGGTGTCAGTTAAGTAAACATTATCGAGGGCATCTTGTGTCCATATCCCTTGGAGGAATCCCCAAGTACCATCGTTCTGGCAGATGTTTATGGTATCAGTTATGTCGCTATAATATAGTGATCCTTCCAGGGAAACGTCACATGGAGGAGCCACATTACGTGGGACCAACCGTAACCGGTCATAACTCCCGAAAGGCGCGGGGTAATAAGTACTTAACGTTAGGGTCTCGGAATGGACGGGAAGACAAAAGATTAATAGAAAAGGGAGGGTAAGGATTAATTTTTTCATATTCAGTCCTTTTTTGACTGGAGGTTTCATGACAGTACTGTTACTATAAGTATAGTTGGTTTTAATTTATAAACAAATACAAATGCGCTTTTTTATGAAAGCGCTTTCTTGGACAATCCCCCGATGGCAGTGAGAACTTCGCTAGCCAGTGTGGATTCTCCTTGACAAACCGGGGCTGAAATGTTATATTCTGGCAAATGTTAACCTTTAAGTCGGTTCTGTGAGACTGGCAAGGATGAATATGGCACGTTTTATAGACAATCAGACAGATTTTAGGCTCGCCTTAGAGTTGAGGGCGGGTTTTTTTATTGGCGCAAAAAACCACTGGCGTGAATCCGTGGATAAATGTGCTTCCTAGTATAAAAAAGGCCGGAATAAATGACTATTTCTAAAACTATGGATAAAGAAAATATCCAGCGCGCGCTGATGCGTATTGCGCACGAGATCCTCGAAAAAAATCGGGGAACTGGAAATCTGTGCATCGTTGGGATTCGTACCCGGGGGGCGATCTTAGCCGAGCGCGTGAATGCCTGTATTAAGCAGATTGAGGGTAATGCAGTGCCGGTCGGGATCCTGGATATCACGCTTTACCGGGATGACTTGACCATGATCGCGACCCAGCCGGTGGTCAGGGAGACACTGATTAAATTTGATATTACCGATAAAAGGGTTGTGCTTGTTGACGATGTTCTTTTTACGGGTCGCACGATCCGATCGGCCCTGGATGCCCTGATCGATTTCGGTCGCCCGGCAAATATTCAATTAGCCGTTCTCGTCGACCGCGGCCACCGTGAGTTTCCTATCCGCGCCGATTATGTCGGAAAAAACATCCCGACATCGATCGACCAGGACGTGCAGGTGGTCTTAAAAGAGACGGACAAAAAGGACGATCAGGTCGTCATCAGGGAGAGAAAAAGCAAATGAGCGAATGGGTAAAACATGACCTTTTAGACCTGCAGACGATGAGCCGCGATGAGATCGCGATGATCTTGGAGACCGCGAAGTCGTTTAAGGAGATCTCGGCGCGTGACGTCAAGAAAGTCCCGGCGCTGCGCGGGAAAACCGTCGTAATGCTGTTCTTTGAGGCCTCGACGCGCACGCGCTCTTCGTTCGAGCTCGCCGCCAAAAGGCTTTCGGCGGACACGGTCAACATTGCGGCGGGCAGCAGCTCGCTCTCAAAAGGCGAATCGGTCTTAGACACCGCGCGCAACATCGAGGCGATGAGCGTTGACGCGATCGTCGTGCGCCATTCTTCGTCGGGAGTTCCGAAAGTGCTTTCCGAGAACCTCGACGCCTCGATCATCAACGCCGGCGACGGCTGCCGCTCGCACCCGACGCAGGCACTGCTCGATATGTTCACCATACAGGAGAAACTCGGAAGGATCGAGGGTCTGAAGGTAGCGATCCTCGGCGACATCCGCCACTCGCGTGTGGCGCGCTCCAACATCTGGGGCCTGACCACGATGGGCGCCGAGGTGACGGTCTGCGGCCCGTCGACATTGGTCCCGCCGGAGATTGAATCGCTCGGCGCTACGATCAATTACGATATCCGCGACGTGATCCGCCACAGCGACGTGCTGATGCCGCTGCGCGTACAGATGGAGCGCCAGCAGCAGAAGTTCCTTCCTTCGCTGCGGGAATATGCCAAAGAATTCGGAATTGATAAAAAGAAATTAGAACTCGCGAAGAAAGATGTTATCATTATGCATCCGGGGCCGACGAACCGCGGGCTTGAAATATCCGCGGAAGTTGCCGACGGACAGTACTCGGTCATCCTGAATCAGGTGACGAACGGTGTTGCGGTGCGCATGGCGGTGCTGTACTTATTGCTTGGCACTAAAGGGAAAGAGGCAGAGGAAAAATAATATGTCATTGCTGATCAAAAACGCGATTATTGTCAACGCCGATCAAATGGCGAAGCAGACGCAGGATATTCTTATTGAGAAGGGCGTGATTAAAAGAATCGCCTCTTCGATCAAAGAAGACAAGGCAAAGGCGATCGACGCTAAGGGGAAGCTTGTTTTCCCGGGGCTGGTCGACATCCACGTGCATTTGCGCGAGCCCGGCGAAGAGCATAAAGAAACCATAGCGTCGGGGATGGCGGCCGCGGCCAAAGGCGGGTTCACGACGGTGATGTGTATGCCCAACACGGTCCCTGTGATCGACAACCGCTCGATCGCCGAGATGATCGTCAATGAATCCAAACGCATCGGGCAGATCAACGTGATCCCGATCGGCGCGATCACGAAGGGCCAAAACGGCCAGGAACTGACGGATATGTTCGAGTTGAAAGAGGCCGGCTGCGGCGCGCTTTCCGACGACGGGAAATGCGTCTCGAGCAGTCATTTGATGCGCCTCGCGATGGAATATGCTAAGATGGTTGATATCCTTCTGATCCAGCACTGCGAGGATCACGTGCTAAGTTCCGGCAGCGTCATGAACGAAGGGGTCACCTCGACATTGTTGGGAGTGAAGGGCGATCCCGGGCTTTCGGAATCGGTCATGGTGGCCCGCGATATTGAGCTGGCCAAGTATCTGGATTCGCGAATTCATTTGGCTCACATGAGCCTGAAGCGGTCGATCGAATTGATCCGCGCGGCAAAGGCGCAGGGGATCAAGGTCACGGCGGAGGCGACGCCGCATCATTTTACTTTGACGGAAGAGGAGCTCAAGAGCTTTAATACAAGCGCGAAGGTCAATCCTCCTTTAAGGACGAAGGAAGATGTTGAAGCGGTTAAGGCCGCGCTTGCGGACGGCACGATCGATTGCATCGTGACGGACCATGCCCCGCACGCCAGGGAAGATAAAGAGAAGGACCTGGACCGCGCGCCTTGCGGCATGATCGGGCTCGAGACGGCGGTCGGCCTGGCGGTAACGGAATTGGTCGGGTCGAAAGTCCTTTCCTGGCCGCAGCTGGCTGAAAAGATGTCGGCCGCGCCCGCGCGTGTCATGGGGCTTGAGGGGAAAGGGGTTATTAAGGAAGGCGCCGACGGCGACCTGACGATTATCGACCCCGATGCCGAATGGACCGTCCGCGAAGAGGATTTTGTTTCTAAATCGGTCAATTCGCCTTTTGTCGGGCGGAAATTAAAGGGGCGTGTGGAGGCAACGGTCTGCGCTGGAAAAGTCGTTTTTGAGCAGTAATCCATATATGTAGTTATCCACAGGCTGTGCACAATATGTGGATAAGTGAAGCATGAGAGATCAGAAGATCACAATATCGGTTATCGGTGGGCACGATATAAACGCTGAAGTGGAGAATATTGCCCACGAAGTTGGTGGTATAGTTGCGAAAGTGGGGGCAGTTCTGGTTTGCGGTGGTCTCGGGGGAGTCATGGAGGCGGCCTCTAGGGGGGCTAAAGAGGCCGGAGGACTCACGATCGGCATTCTTCCCGGGAAAGATAAGGCGGACGCCAACCCCCACATTGACATCGCCTTGCCCAGCAGCATTGGCTACGCGCGTAACGCGATGGTCGCTTGCTCAGCGGATATCATTATTGCCCTGCCCGGAAGCGACGGAACGTCATCCGAGATCTCTTACGGGATCGTTTACAAGCGCCCCATTATCGACCTCGGCGGATGGGGCCGGGAAGGGATGATCAAGGTCAAAGATGTCCAAGAGGCGGAAGAAAAGATTAGGGAGTTAATTTCGACTCGTCATCCTGCGCGAAGCGAAGGATCTTGACCGAGAGCAACAAAACATGAAAAAACGCATTAAAATTGACAGCGCCTTATTATCCTTCATAATTATTATGACAGGATTTCTGTTCGCGTTTAGGAACATTTATCCGCGCAATCCGTTTCTCGACGATGCCTTGGATTTTCTCGGGTTCTTTGTTCTTCTTAGCGGGATCCTGCTGCGCATGGCGGCGCGCGGGCACAAAAAAGCCCATTCGAAAAAAAGCCAGACATTGGTGACCAGCGGCCCCTATATGCTTGTCCGCAATCCGATGTATTTGGGAAGCTTCTTGATGGGCGCCGGTTTTATCCTCATGGTCTGGCCGTGGTGGAGCTTGCTGCTCTTCGCTGTGCTCTTTTACGTACGTTTCAAAAAACAAGTTGTCAAAGAAGAGGCATTTCTCGAGAAACTGGCGCCGCGAAGGTACAAAGCCTATTGCAAAAAGGTCCCCCGGATCTTTCCGGATATAGCGCTGATGGGAAAAACCAGCCTCAAAAAGATCATCGACCTGGGCGAGGCTTTCAGCACGAAGGAACAAAGGGGCCTGTGGGGGTGGCCGCTTTTGGCGGTATTATTGGAATCGTTCCAGGAGCAGCTTGTCTTTGGGGAGACGATCCCATCGCGTACGGCCATGATCTTCCTGATGTCGACGATCATGTTCATCGTCGCCTTTGTTTATTACCGTCAGAAAAAATAATTATGGAAAGACTGCAGGACGCTTATAAAGTTATCGCCAACGAAAAACTCTGCGCGCGGTTTTACCGTCTGCGCATCGACGCCAAGCCTGTTGCCCGGGCGGCCCGCCCGGGACAATTCATCCATATTCGCATTAATGATGGTTTAGAACCGTTCTTCCGACGGCCGTTCAGCATTTATCGCGCGAACAATGGCGTCGAGATTCTCTACGAAGTTGTCGGTGCGGGCACGCGAACCCTGACCGCGCGAAAAAAAGGCGATATGCTTGACGTGCTTGGGCCCCTCGGGACGCCGTTTGCCGCGCCGCCGAAAGGGATCAAGCAAGTTGTCATGGTTGCCGGCGGCGTCGGGGTCGCGCCGTTCCTCTTCCTCTCGGACGTGCTCAAGAACAAAGGGTATGAACTGATCCTGCTTTACGGCGGACGCACGAAGGGGCACACGTTCTGCATGAAGGCGTTCCGGCAGAACGGCTGCAGGATTTTTAAAGCGACGGACGACGGCAGTGTCGGCGTCAAAGGGCTCGTCTCGAAACTTTTTTCAAAGATCGACTCCGACCCGGCCGCGACATATATGTACACGTGCGGGCCGCGGCCGATGATGGCTTCTGTCCAGGACTTCGCCCGCCGGCACGGACTGCGGGCGCAGGGGTCCTGCGAGGAAGTGATGGCCTGCGGGCTGGGTGCTTGTTTGGGATGCTCGACGAAGACGACCAAAGGATATCAAACGGTTTGCGGCGACGGGCCGGTGTTTGATTTGCATGAATTAGTGTTTGAAAAGTAGAAGCAATTGGAACCCATCCGAACCCCGGGGGTTCCAGATTAAAGGAGTGACTGATGACCTGGATACTTTATATAACCGTTGGACTCATCGCCGGCACCATCGGTGGGGCGCTCGGTCTTGGCGGCGGCGCTGTTATGGTCCCGGTATTTGTCCTGCTGTTCGGTTTAACGCAACATCAGGCGCAGGGGACGGCGTTGGCCGTCATGCTGCCGCCGATATTTATCTTCGCGGTTCTGCGCTATTACTGGGCAGGCAATGTCAAAGTGCAGATGGCTCTTTTTGTCGCCGTCGGATTTGTCGTCGGGGCATTCTTAGGCGCGCACTTTGTTCAAAACATACCGGCGGCGCACTTGAAAAAGGCGTTCGGTATTTTTTTAATAGCGATTGGTATTAAGATGGCATTTATAAAATAGACGATAGACCATAGACTAGAAGTTTTAGTCCAAAGTCTATAGTCTATCTATAGTCTAACAATGAATATCACAGTCAACATCGGAAAAGCCAAATTTAAAAACCCGGTCACGGTTGCGTCGGGGACGTTTGGCCATTCCGAAAAATATTATAACCTGCGCGAGGTCAAGAAGCTTGGGGCCATCACGCCGAAGACGATCACTTTGCGCGCGCAGGAAGGCAATCCCCCGCCGAGGATCGCCGAGACGCCATCGGGCATGCTTAACGCGATCGGCATCGAGAATCCCGGCGCCGACGCTTTTATCGAAACAAAATTGCCTGCCTTGAAGAAAACCGGCGTCCCGTTGATCGTCAGTATTTTGGGGCATACGGATCGGGAATTTCAAACGTTAGCGGAAAAGTTTAATTCTGTGGGCGGCGTCAGCGCGCTCGAGCTGAATTTGTCCTGTCCGAATCTGGGGAAGAAAGTCCTGGTCGCGCAGGATCCGAAGGCGACGGGCCGCGTCGTGCGCGCCGTTAAAAGAGTTTCTAAATATCCGGTCATCGCGAAACTCTCGCCGAATGTGACGGACATTGTTTCGATCGCGAAGGCCGCCGAGCGCGCCGGCGCTGACGGCTTAAGCCTGGTCAATACTTTTACGGGCATGGCCATCGATACCAAGACGCGCAAGCCGGTCCTGGGCAACGTGACGGGCGGCGTCAGCGGGCCGGCGATCCGGCCGATGGCGGTCCACATGGTTTACAAAGTGGCGCAGAGCGTCGAGGTTCCAATCATTGCGATGGGAGGGATCATGACGGCCGACGATGCCCTGCAGTATATCATTGCCGGGGCGACGATGGTCGCCGTCGGGACGGCGAATTTTATCAACCCGCAGTCGCCGGCCGAAGTTCTTGACGGGATCAAGGCGTACATGCGAGGGAATAAGATTTCAGACATTAAGGAGTTGATTGGAGGTCTTCGGGGGTAAAACATTTTATAAACCATAAACCATAAGCCATAAGCTATAATTATCCCCTATCCCCTGGTATAGCTCAAGGCTTATAGCTTACAGCTAACATTGTCCAACAAAAAAATCATGACCAAACGCAAAGCACAACTGATCGTCGCTCTCGACGTCGATACTTTTGATGAGGCGAAGGGCCTTATCGACGCTCTTGGCGATGACGTAGAGATATTTAAAGTCGGCAGCCAGCTGTTTACGGCCTATGGGCCGGATGTTGTCCGTCATCTTTTGAAAGCGGGGAAAAAAGTCTTTCTCGATTTGAAATTCCATGATATTCCCAATACGGTTGCCAATGCGGTCAGGGCCGCGGTGAGTTTAAGGGAAGGCGATCAAAGCATTTTTATGTGTACGATGCACACGGCCGGAGGCAAAGAGATGCTCGAGCGCGCCTCTGCAGAAGCGACGAAAGCTGCTCACAGCGCTGGAGTTAAGCGGCCTTTGCTGCTGGGCATTACGGCCTTGACAAGTGATGAAA
>JAGLMJ010000010.1 GCA_023140095.1 Candidatus Omnitrophota bacterium
TCAACAGTTTAACCACCAGAAAATCTCATTAAGAACCAGTATAAATCTCTGTTATTGAGTAAAGGTCTATTTTTGTGGTATTAATTTTCTGCAAAATCACCGGGCATATTGCGGAGAAACCAAAATGGGTTCTTTTGGGATCGTGGTGAGCATCTGCTGAATCTCGTTTCGTGCGGAGAGAGTATCCCCCACCTCTAACCTCCTGATCGCTTGTTCTGACTGTTCCTTTAACCTCCTGATCGCTTGTTCTGACTGTTCCTTTACATTTTCCTTTGTGATTTCCAATATAACTTGTTTGCGCGCATCAATGACCTGTGGATTCTTAGGTGACAGATACAGTGCCTGGTCATACTCTTTGAGGGCGCCTTTATAATTCTCCTCATCGAAAAGCTCATTCCCTCTTCGATAGTGTTCCTGCCCCCGCTTGACGCGTTGATAAAATTCTCTGCGAAACTGTCTCTCCAACTGTCTATTAAAGAGATCCGCTTCGCGCACCAGAGCCCATTCTTCATACGTGGGATCGATCTTGATAAGCTCATCTTTAGCTTTTTGCGCCCACGGATCCATTGGGTCGCCAAGCTCAAAGCGCGTTTTAAAATATCGCGCCGCTTTTTTATTTTTGCCGAGCCTCTGATAGAGATAGGCCAAATTATTGTAGGGCGGCAAATAATTTTGATCGCTTTGAATCGACCTCGCATAGAACTGTTCCGCCCTGCGATAACGATCAATCCCCTCATAAAGAACGCCCATATCATTGAGAAGTACCGCATTTTCTATTCCCAATGATGTCGCCTTCGTATAATAGGATAACGCTTCGTGCACATTACCCTTTTGCTGCTCCTCATAGCCTAAAGCGCGATATTCTTCAGCGAGTTTTTCTTTAGGGTCTTTGGATGCAAATGTATGAATGGTAAAGCAAGAAATGAAAAAAAGAAGAGCAATAACAATTTGAAATGCTTTTTGTGACCTTCTGATTAGATTAAGCATAATATACATTCTGTGTTTTAGCAAGAAATTTTTCCTGCCTGCCTTTTATCTTGTATGATACAGTACAATCCGTTAATTATCAATGAGTTCTGTAGAAACATTTTCACCCGCTTATGTCGCCCGCATAGCATTCATTTTCACCGCTATGATCGATCCCTTGCTTTTCCTGTGGGCAATCGAAATGAGCCTTCGCGCGAATTTTTCCAAGAAGATAGTCCCTTTCATCCTCCTTATTGACCAAAATAGCGCCAACAAGACAGTTGTCCTTTACATACAGTCCTTTATATGTACCGGATTCTTGATCAAAAGCATGGCTTACCGTAACTCCTTCTTCATCGACGCGCCCTAAAACCGTTATGACAAACCCTTCGATATTCTCACTCCAACAGCATACCGGCATTGAAAATACGATCTCTTGACCATTGATGACAGCCGCAACGGCCTTTCCCTGCTCTTCAAGCACCGAAAGCGGTGTTACCGGCTCAGTCCCGCTTAAACCGCATGCCTGGTCAATAACAAAAACATCATCCGCCTCGGCTTTAAATTCAGGGCTAACCTCGATCTTCTGGTCCGTCTTCAGCGAGGAACCGGAAAATAACCGCAAATCCTCATCCGTTTCAACAAAAAGAATAACTTCGGCCGAAAAAACTTTTCCGGATTGAAGCCGGACGGCCTTGGCATCCTTATCACCTAATATTTCCGATATCGTATTGCCCCGTATGATACGCAAGCCTTTTTCTTCCCATTGGCTGATCAACCATTCAAGCGTCTCTGCCTCAAAGTGCGCGGCCAGAAAATCGTTCTGCGAAGAAACAAGAATAACTTCTTTTTTCCGTTTGATAAAACTAAACGCCGCTGCAAGGCCCGAGAAACTGTCTGATTGAATGACCACGGTCTTGATAACCGGCAAGGCATTGACGATCCGGTCGATATCTTTGAGCTTTTTATACCCGTAAATATTTTCCTTATTCGTGCCCTTAATATCCGGATATCTGTTTTCCGGAGTATCGGTCACGACAAGAACATCATAATCGATCGCACTTTTATCCTCGGTAAAGATCTTTTTACGCTTAAAATTAATGCGGGATATTTTCTGGTCAAGGATCATATTGACCTTATGCTGATCATAAAAATCCTTCGGCCGGTAAAAAACGTTCTCGGGGGTTATTTCGCGGGCAATAAAAGGCGCGAAGGCATCGCGCTTATATGGATAATGCCCGTCAAGGGCAATGATCGTGATCTCGCTTTCCGCATCATGGCGGCGGACTTCTTTGATCATTTTCGCACCGGCAGCCGAGCTGCCTAAAATAACGATTCTCTTCATACTTACCACTGGCCTTTCTTCTTTGCTTGTGCTTTAAACGCTTCGATGCCGTTGCGCATGAGCATGACCACCGTCACCGGACCGACCCCGCCGGGTACCGGCGTTATAAAAGACGCTTTTTTGCGTGCAACATCAAACTCAACATCACCGACGATCTTATCGTTAACCTGATTGATCCCCACGTCAATGACGACCGCACCCTCTTTGATCCAATCGCCTTTGATCACCGATGGCTTGCCGACGGCGACCACGACAATATCCGCGCGGCGAACATGCTCCTCGAGCCGTCCGGCCTCGCTCGTTGCGATATGGCAAACGGTGACTGTCGCAAATTGCTCGAGCAACAGCAGGCTCAACGGCTTGCCGACGATCACGCTGTGGCCGACGATCACCGCTTCCTTCCCGTAGAGATCAATACCGGTCGACTTAATGTGCTCCATCACGGATGCCGGCGTGCAGGGAATGATCTTAGTCTCGCCGATGAGCATCTTCCCGATATTCGTAACATTGATCCCCTCGAGGTCCTTGTCGGTATCGACATACTGCGCGACATCACTGTATTTGATGTGCCTCGGCACCGGCTTGTGGATCATGATGCCGTTGACGGTCTCGTCGCCATTGAGGCGCTTGATGCATTCGCTGAAATCTTTCCGGGAAACATCGTCCGGCAGGGCTTCCAGATCATATTGAATGCCGATATATTCTGCCGCTTTTCTTTGCGACTTGGCGTACGCGCAGGCGCCGTGATTATCCCCGACCATCACGTTGACTAAACGCGGGACAGAACCGATCTCGGCCTTTAAGGCCGCCACTTCATCCTTCAAAGTACTTTTAAGGTTCTGGGCAAGTAACTTACCGTCTAAAATCTTCGCGCTCACGTATTGATCTCCACATTGATATGCGCCGCATTAAACGCTGCCAAGAACATCTCGCCAGCGACTTCAATATCGCTGATTAAATGCGGATTGCCTTTTTCAACCAGATACGGCGTTAATTGTACGCCCTTGTAACAGAGCCAACAGACTTCGCGCGGAACCTTCGCCGCCTCGCGCAATGCCTTCTTTTTAACTTGAGCCGATTGCTTACGCGCCTTGACCACACCAAGATAAGCGCGCGTATCAAGATCAACAAGTTCCAAAAGGCGCTTACGGATCTGCTCGCTTTTTGTCAAAATCGAACGGATCTTATTCTCAACTCTCTTGGATCGGCTTCGGCCTTTCGAATAGTTCGCCACCATGGAAACAAGCGCCGCTCCGGTTGCCGCCGTTAATGCCGCGGCCGAGCCTCCGCCGGGAACCGGCGTCTTTCTCGACAAGACATCGAGATATTCAGAGAGTGTGTGATTCTTGTATTTTTTCATGAATGAACTTAGGATTGCTGTATCAGGAGGTTCCATCACCGCGAACATTTTATCGTGCTCATCATAACCCAAACAATTCGCGTTTTCAATAGCTACCTATTGTTTTTACAGGCTCAAACTGCACCGTATGCTCAGTTTGCCTCGAACGCGTTGGTGATGATCTCAACCTGAGGCCCGTCCTCATCCCCGAGGATAACGGAAACTACATCAAAGCGCACATTCGCCTCATCCCTCCCCTGCATCTTCAGATAACTTAACGCAACATAAATGATCTTCCGTTGTTTCGCCTTTGTGACCGATTCGAACGGCGAGCCGAAGGCGTCCGACTTGCGGGTCTTGACCTCGATAAAACAAACCGTGTCGTGATCCTTGGCGATGATGTCGATCTCGCCTAATTTATTGCGAAAGTTCCGTCGAAGGATATGATACCCCTCACGCTCTAAGAACATGACGGCGACGTCCTCGCCGGCCCGGCCCAATTGGCTTCTTTGGATTGTCACAAGAAATGTCCTGCTTAAGAATGTTTGTAGCTTCGTCGATGGATCAATGAAAGTCCGTGCGTGCTGATCGCCTCTTTATGTTGCTGCGTAGGATAACCTTTATGCCTCTTAAATCCGTATTGGGGATAGATCGAATCATAAACATTTAAAATGCGGTCCCGCGTCACTTTGGCAACGATCGACGCGCACGCAATCGATAAAACACACCCGTCGCCTCCAACAACTGTGCGATAGGCATAGGGCAGATCCGTTCTGAATAAATTGCCGTCAATCAGAAGGCAGACATTTTGCCGGAACGCGTTGCCTCCGTCTTCGGCCGCCGCGAACTGGGCAACTGCATTCTCGACGGCATTGGTCATTGCCAGGAACGTGGCTTCGAGAATATTACCGCGGTCAATAACCGACTCGCTGATGATGCCGACGCCGACATAAGCATTTTCGTAAATTTCATAAAATGCCTCTTCGCGTTGCCGCGCCGAAAGGGTCTTGGAATCGCCTATTTTAGATTGAAATTGATCGCTTTTTAAGGCGACCGCAGAAGCGACAACCGGACCGGCTAAAGGCCCACGGCCGGCTTCATCAACACCGATGATTAGATTAAAGCCTTCGGCCCTAATCTCATGTTCATGATCTGAATTCACGATAAGCGGGATCAGGTTCTTTCCATCGCTTTAAATAAGAAAGAACCTTATTTGGTTTGACGTCTCTTGACGCGAGCCTTCTTGCCGACACGGTCTCGCAGATAATAAAGTTTAGCTCTGTTAACAACCCCTTTGCTCGTCACTTTCAGGCTTTCAATCACAGGCGAATGGAGAGGGAATATCCTTTCCACACCTTCCCCAAAAGAGATCTTGCGCACAGTAAACGTAGCCTTGATGCCTCTTCCGGTCTTGCGGATGATCGTTCCTTCAAAAGGGTGCAGCCGAACCTTGTCGGCCTCCTGAACTTTAACTTTCATCTTAACCGTATCGCCAACATGAAATTCGGGGATGTCCTTGCGGACGTATTTACTGTCAATTTGCTTGATCCTCTCTCCAACATTCGTTGCCATAATGCTAACTCCTTGTACTTTTACTTTTTAATTTATCAGATCAGGACGGTTTTTCTTTGTCCGGATGCGAGATTGTTCTTTTCGCCACTTATTTATGGCGCTATGATTCCCAGATAATAGCACATTTGGTATTGTCTTGCCACGAAAATCTGCGGGACGTGTATATTGCGGATAATCGAGCAAATTGTTCTCAAATGACTCATCCGTAAGGGATTCGGCGGCCCCTAAGACCCCCGGCAGAAGACGCGTAATGCAATCGATCAGGACCATGGCCGGAAGCTCGCCTCCGGTCAGCACATAATCCCCGATCGACAGCCGCTCATCGATCACCAGATCATTCAGGCGGCCATCGACTCCCTCATAATGGCCGCAAATAAGGATCAAATTGCGCTCTTTTGCATACTTTTTGACGGCCGGCTGGCGCAGCGGCTTGCCTGTCGGGCACAGGAGGACGACCTTGGCCTTGCGGCGGCCCTTGATCTTTTTGACGGCATCGTAGATCGGCTGAACCATCATCACCATGCCCGGCCCCCCGCCAAACGGGCGGTCATCGACCTTTCTGTGCTTATCATCCGTAAATTTCCGCAGGTCATGGATATGGATCGATATCTTTTTCTTCGCCTGCGCGCGCTTGACGATCGATTCATTAAGGACGGGGTCGAACATTTCGGGAAAAATTGTGATCACATCGATGCGCAATTTATTAGCCTCCTAAATTCCAATAAACAAATTCCAAATCACAAACAATTAACAAATTCCAAAAAACAAAATTATCAAACAATTGTGTAAATACGTTTTGGTCATTTGAATTTTGATATTGTTTATTGTCTGGAATTTGGTGCTTGTCATTTGGATATTATAGTTTACTTTCTATCAACTCTGATCCATACATATCCAGAAACTCTTTTTGGAATTCCTGATAACGGTCTTGCGTGATCGCCGCGCGAATTTGCTTCATTAAATTAACATAAAAATAAACATTGTGAAAGGTAATAAGCTTTAGCCCCAGGATCTCATTACTGTTAAGCAAATGGCGGATGTAACTGCGCGAATATTTCTTACAAACACGGCATGCGCACGTATCATCAATGGGGCCGAAATCTTTTGTATGCACCGCGTTGCGGATCACGACCCGTCCAACACGCGTAAAGGCCGAACCATGACGGCCGTAGCGCGTCGGGATGC
Organism: Candidatus Omnitrophota bacterium; assembly: GCA_023140095.1. The sequence continues at coordinate 6,408 of JAGLMJ010000010.1, forward strand.
AGGTGTCGAACATATCGATGCCTTCACCGACCCCCTTGACGATCTGGTCCGGCAGGCCGATGCCCATAAAGTAACGCGGTTTGCCCTCGGGTAAAAGCGGCATGACCCAATCAAGGGTCTTGAACATAACCGGCACCGGCTCGCCGACACTGACCCCGCCAATCGCGTAGCCGTCAAAACCAATATCCATGATCTCTTGCGCCGAGCGCTCGCGCAAGTCCCGATACATCGCGCCCTGAATGATCCCGAATTGGAACTGCCGCCCCTTTTCCTTCTGCACCTTCAGGAAATATTCGCGCGACTGCCTCGCCCAAACAGTGGTGCGCTGGACCGATCTTTCTGCCTGCTCGCGGTCGCAGGGATACGGAGTGCATTCATCCAAAGGCATCATGATGTCGGAGCCGAGCACGCGCTGAATATCGACAACCTTCTCGGGCGTGAAGAACTGCACGGACCCGTCATAATGCGACTGGAACTGCACGCCGCCGTCGGTCAGCTTGCGCAGCTTCGCAAGGCTAAAGACTTGATATCCACCGCTGTCGGTCAAGACCGGCCCGTCCCAGCTCATGAATTTATGCAAGCCCCCGGCCCCGCCGATCACGTCCAATCCAGGACGAAGAAAGAGATGGTACGTATTCGAGAGAACGATCTGCGTGTCAAACTCAAGCAAACTTTCAAACGAGAGCGTCTTGACCGTCCCGTTGGTCCCGACGGGCATAAAGAACGGAGATATGATCTTCCCGTGCGCCGTCGTCAACGTTCCTATCCGCGCTTTTGTATTTTTATCTTTTTTTATGAATTGAAACATATGACATTCCGTTAAACGGCCCCTACTTATTACATTTGCAGAATTTCGTTCCTTTCAGCCCGCATAATATTAACGCAACGCCGACGACAATGGCTAACACATGCGGCAATCTAAACCCACCGCCACCTATGAGGCCGGAAAGCACGCTCGAGATAAGAACAACAAGGCCAAAACCCAAACAACAATTGCATTTTTTCTTCCGTCATGTTGCCTCCTTCCCAAACTGCCCCCCCAAACTGACCCCTCCCGAACTGACCCCCGGGGTCAGTTTACAGGGTCAACCCGGGGGTTGGTTTACGGTTACTTAGTTTTTTCGTACGTTCCCATTAAGACCGCTTCTGCAATAATATGCCCTTCCATCGCCGCTTCAATATCAGATTTTGCCGGAGCTTTCATTTCTGGAAGTAGTATATCAAGCGCATATAATTTGAAAAAGTAACGATGGCGGCCGATTGGCGGACACGGGCCGCGATAGCCGGACCGATGCCAATCATTAAGTCCGTTTCTCGCCGTCTCCGGAATATCCATCAACGTTGCCCCCTCTGGAAAACCGGTCGTATCCAGCAGAATATTGTAGACAACCCAATGGACCCACGTCATCTTTGGCGCTGCAGGGTCCGGCGCATCCGGATCATCAACAATTAAAACAAGACTAACCGCATCTTCGGACACCCCTTCCCATTCTAAGGACGGCGCAATATCTTCCCCCTGGCAGGTATATTTTGATGGAATTTCACCTTCATGAACAAAAGCAGTGGATTCGATTGAAAGCGACATATCCTCCTCCTTTGTAAAACCAAACCTGGTAGACAAAGAAATGAAACAGCAGAGCGCCAGCGCTGCTGTAATCCCCAAAAAATATCCTCTTTTCTTCATAAGCGGTCTCCTCCCCATCAGCATTGTCAAAAGTTACCAAATCCCAAATTACAAGCGCCAAATAACAAACAAATATCAAATTTCAATACCCAAATTCCAAACTTCTTGTTTTGTTCATTAGAATTTTGGTCATTGTGATTTATTTGTTATTTGAGATTTGTTATCTGGAATTTATTCTTTATATGATCAGCATCGCATCACCATAACTGAAAAATTGGTATTTTTTCTTCACGGCTTCTCTGTACGCCCTAGCCATCAAATCTTTTGTCCCAAACGCATATATTAACATTAAAAGTGTACTTAAGGGTAAATGAAAATTTGTTATTAAAATATCAACCATGCGGAATGCGAAACCTGGGTAAATAAAGATATCGGTGCTGCCTTTGAGGCCACGGCCCGTCGCTACCGATTCCAAAACCCGACAGCTTGTTGTGCCGACCGCAACGATCTTCCGCCCCTTTGCCTTGGCATCCTGGATCGCGCTCAACGTTTTCTTTGTTATCGAATAATCCTCCACATGCATCTTATGTTTCGTAATATCCTTCTCTTCGACCGGCTTGAAAGTCGCGTAGTTAATATGCAATGTGACCTTCTCAATCGTATGCCCGTCTTTCTCAATACTCTTAAGCAGCCTATTGGTAAAATGCAGTCCGGCCGTCGGTGAGGCGACCGATCCGCGCCTTTGCGCGTAAACCGTCTGATAATACTTGCGGTCGGCCGCGCGGTCGGGGCGCTTGATATACGGCGGCAGCGGTATGTGCCCGATCTTTTCCAGATCACCGGAAATATTTTTCTTATTGAACTGGACGATCCTCTTTTCCCAGTCCGTAATCTGCGCGACAAGGGTTCCGCCGTTGAAAATAAGCCGGTCCTCATTTTTCAGACGACGTAGCGGACGCAGCAGTGTTTTGTACGAATACCCGTCCGAAAGCCTCTTGAGCAAAAACACCTCGACCTTCCCGCCGCTGCGTTCCCGTTTTCCCAAAAGCCGCGCCGGGACAACTTTGCTGTCATTGAGCACCATGCAGGATTCTTTGGGGAGGTATTTTCGAATATTAGCAAAACAATCATGAACAATGCGCTTTTCTTTTCTGTCAATGACCATTAACCGCGCTTGATCCCGGCGATGAAGCGGATGCTGCGCGATCAAATGTTCGGGTAAAGTATAATTGAAATCCTCTAGCTTCATAATTCAGATATTTTTATGATCTTTGCTCCGGGATAATAATGCGCTAAAATGCTTCGATATTCGTAACGTTTTTTTGCCATACCGTAAACACCCCACTGGCACATCCCGACGCCATGCCCCCAGCCGCGCCCCTTAACGTCAAAATAATACCCCTTCATTTCAATGTCATACTGATTGCTTCTGATCACATTCGGTCCGATAACATCGCGGAATTTTATTCCCGAAATGGTTTTCGTTTTTCCGTCACGCGTTTTGATCTTCAGATTCTTGATGCGTCCGCTCTTCGTGCGGCTAGCCACGGCGATCTCTTTAATCAACCCTAATGTATACCCGTTCGCATTCAGCTTCTCCTGAATATCCTTGGAACGGAAATTCTTCTTCCATCGGTAGCTCGGCATCCCCTTGCAAAAACCGCACTTGACGCCCTTTAAAGGCGGCAGGTCATTCTTCCATAATTCCGCCACATCTTCCGTGCGCCCGCCGCAGTTCGAATGAAAATACGCAGGTAACACTTTACCTCTATAGGACAAGATCTGCCCGCGCGTGCGATTGGCGGCAATATTCGTCCGATAACGCTCGGCACTGCGCCCGCCATAGACCTGCGAATAAATACCGCTGGTGACATCGTACTCTTGCTCCTTGCTCTCGCCGGTTTTATAAAGCGCATAGGAGCGCGTGGCTACCGCCTGGGCCTTGATCGCGTTCATCGGCCAACGGTGCGGGACTTCATGATATAAGACCCCTTTGACATACGATTCTAAGTCCAGCGTGTTGACGACAAGAAGCGTACCGTTCTTGGCAAGAATAACGTCGATCTTCTCGCGGTACCGCCGTTTTCTTCCTCCCCGATAGATCGCCACATCTTTTTTGGCAATGATCCGTAACCGGCGAATGCCATAGGCGCGCCCGCCAATGCGGATCCCTCCCTGCCCGGCCGTCACAGTCGATCGCTTCAGACGCTTCCCGCGGTCGATCACGCCATTTGTTTGCGGATCGATAACCGTGTATTTTCCCCGGACCGAAAGATCAAACCCGCCTGTCTCCTTCAGCACGGCCACACGGACCACATCCTTCCTGCCCGACGCTGCCGAAAAAGAAATGCCCTTTGCCGCAAAAGCAAAAAGACATATTGCAATAAGAACGTATCGGATCATTTTTGGTTCCATAGAAGAAACAAAAGGCTGAAGACGACACTGATTAAAAAACATGTCGTAATGGGAATATACAGCGTGAAACTTTCTTTCTTGATCAAAATATCGCCTGGCAGCCGTCCAATTCCCGGGATCTTTCCGAAGATATGAAGGCACAAACCGCCTATAATTAAAGCAATGCCGACAATAATGAGTACTTTTACAATATCCGCCATCTTATTATATTTTCTGGGGTAAATCAGGACAGGAAGCAGCCTTGATGTGCTTGATGGAAATATCCGTGAGTTCTCGCCCGCGGGGCGTTCGCTTTAAGAATCCGATCTTCAAAAGATACGGCTCGATCACATCGACGAGCGTATCGACTTCTTCATTTAAGGTCGCCGCGAGGGTCTCAATGCCAACGGGCCCGCCGCTGTAATTCTCGTGTATGACATTCAATAACTTCCGGTCGATATCATCGAGCCCGCTCTGGTCGATGCGAAGCGTCTGCATCGCCGCCCCAACGATTTCCTCCGTGATCGAACTTCCGGGGGTCTTGACTTGCGCGTAATCCCGTACACGCCGAAGAAGGCGGTTCGCGATCCGCGGGGTCCCGCGGGCCCGCCGGGATATCTCAACAGCCGACGCCTGGTCGATGACAACATTCAGCTTCTTGGTCGAGCGCATCACAATTTCGCTCAATTCTTCAGGGCTATAAAATTCCAAATGATAGAAAATCCCGAACCGGTCGCGTAAAGGCGAGGACAACAGCCCGCTGCGCGTTGTCGCCCCGATCAATGTAAAAGGCTTTAAATTAAAGTTGATCGTCTTGGCATAGGGCCCTTTATCGACGGTAAAATCGATCTTGAAGCTCTCCATGGCCGGATACAGGAACTCTTCAACAACCTTGGACAAACGGTGGATCTCATCGATAAAAAGAATATCGCCGGCTTCAAGATTTGTAAGGATCCCGATGAGGTCCCCGGCACGGTCGATCGCCGGACCGGACGTCACGGTGATCCGTGCCCCCATTTCATGGGCCACGATATTCGCCAGCGATGTCTTGCCAAGCCCGGGCGGGCCGGAAAAAAGCATATGCTCGATCGGCTCTCCCCGCTGTTTCGCCGCCTGAATGGAAACCTGAAGATTATTGATGACATCTTTTTGCCCGACAAACTCATCGACACAGGACGGGCGCAAGGATAAACTGTAAACTTGGTCTTCATCCGTCTCCTGATTAAAAACGATCTTTCGCTTCTCGTCCATCACTTTTCCTTATGATTGTTCGCTCGTATCCTTTGCCGCATCAATAGGCACCATATTGTCCGTATTGCGCGATATCTTGATATCTTCGAACATCCTCGTCTGAACGGCCTTGATCTCTTTCAAGCGGATAAGCTCAAGAATCGCCAAGAACGTGACAACCATTTCGACCTTACTTTTTGCCGTCCGAAACAGATGGTTCAGCGAGACGCTCGATTCATTAAGTATGCAGTGGAGAATATCATGGATCTTCTGTTCGACCGTGAATTCCTCAGCAATAATTTCATGAATAATCTCTTCGGGAACTTTATTAAGGGCATCCGAAAGAGCATTGATCAAGTCAAAAAGGCTTGCCTCAAAAAAGATCTCTTTGGCATCCTCCCTGAGTTGACTTTTGGCCTCTTCGTCGATCGTCCGCGAAAAGAAGTCTTTACGCTTAAGTTCCTTCTCTTTTAAAGCATCCGCGATCTCCTTGAACTTTTTATATTCCTGAAGCCGGCGGACCAGTTCATCGCGGGGATCTTCTTCCTCAACTTCCTCTTCTGTCGGGTCCGGCGGAAGAAGCATTTTTGACTTGATCTGCATCAGCGTCGCGGCCATCACAAGAAAATCACCGACGACATCCAGGTCCAGCATCTTCATCATCTGGATATATTCCATGTATTGCTCGGTGATCTTGGCGATCGGAATGTCGCTGATATCGATGTCATTCTTCTTGATCAGGAAAAGCAGAAGATCTAAAGGCCCTTCAAAAATGTCTAATTTAAGTTTATATCCCATATTAAAAAATAACCTCTTTGATCTCGGCGATGGTTTTCTTGGCGATTGTTTGCGCTTTCTTGCGTCCGTCGTCGAGGATATCCCGGATGCGGCCCTTATTTCTTTCAAGTTTAGAATGCTTCTCTCGTATAGGCGCTAAATAATCAATAAGGATATCGGCTAACATCATTTTGCAATCAGTGCATCCCTTTTGCGCTTTGGCGCACCATTCGTAAACCTCTTCTTTTTTTTCGGGCGCGAACACTTCATAATAGTTGCAGACATTGCATTTTTTCGGATGCCCGGGGTCAGTTAACTTGATCCTCTTGGGATCCGTAAACATATTCTTCGCTTTTTTCTTGATCACGGCTTCCGGGTCGCTGAGACTGATCGCATTATCATAACTCTTGCTCATCTTGCGCCCGTCGAGGCCCAAAAGGCGCGGCGTCTTGGTTAAGATAGCTTCACAATCTTCGAAGAATTTCGTTTTGTAAATATGGTTGAACCGCCGGACGATCTCGCGCGTTAACTCAATATGCGGCAACTGGTCCTCACCGATCGGCACGGCATTGGCCTTGTACAACATGATATCCGCTGCCTGAAGGACAGGGTATCCAAGAAAACCATACGTCTGCAGGTCGCGCTTCTTGATCTCGCGCAATTGTTCTTTATAGGTGGGATTACGCTCCAGCCACCCCAAAGGAGTTATGCAGGAGAATATCATTTGAAGTTCTAAATGTTCAGGGACGTGGGATTGGACAAAGATAATGGATTTTTCCGGATCGATACCGCAGGCGATCCAATCGATCGCCATATCAATAATATTTCCCTGGATCTCCTTGCTCTGCTCGTACTCGCCCATGAACGCGTGCCAGTCGACGACCCCGAAAATACAGTCGTATTTTTTCTGGAGTTCGAGCCAATTGTTCAGCGCCCCCACCAGGTGTCCCAGGTGCAGCTTTCCGGTCGGACGCATTGCGCTAAAAACTATCTTTTTCATAATGTCTGGGCGATTGATTCTACTTCATAGGCTTCAATAATATCGCCTTTTTCATATTTATTAAAGCCATCAATCGTAACGCCGCATTCCATCCCCTCGGTGACATCCTTCACATCATCCTTGAACCTCTTAAGCGATCCAATGGTTCCCGAGAAAATAATTTCGCCATCGCGTATAATGTCCGCTTTGGCCTTCCGGTGAACTTTCCCCTTTTGGACATAGCACCCGGCCACAATGCCCTGTTTGGAAAGCTTGAACACTTCCCGAATCTCGATACGGCTTAAGAAATTCTTTTTGATCTTTGCTTCGAGAAGCCCCTCAAGCGCTTTTTTCATGTCGTTGACCGCATCATAAATGATCCGATATTCCCGGACATCGACGAGCTCTTTCTCGATCTCTTCTTTGGCTCTTAGATCAACCCCAACATGAAACGCAATAATGATCGCATTGGAGGCAACCGCCAAAAGCACATCAGAAGCGTTAACATCTCCAACGGCAGAATGAATAAATCTTACCTTGACCTTATCGCTCGGGATCTTTTCCAAAGAATCCTTCAGGGCTTCAAGCGATCCCTGGACATCGGACTTCAAGATAACATTCAGTTCTTTAATAGCGCCTTCTTGCAATTGAGAATGCAGATCCTCAAGTGTGATTCTGGGTGTAGCCCGCAATTTCTTATTCTTGATCTGGTCCTGGCGCCTTTGTGTTATTTCTCTAGCCAGCTTTTCGTCCTCAACAGCATAAAATAATTCGCCGGCATCCGGCACACTGGAAAGCCCAAGTATTTCTACCGGCATTGAAGGGCCGCCGCTTTTGATCGGACGGCCATGATCATCGAACATCGCACGGATCTTGCCGTAAAACGGCCCGAGTACGACGATATCTCCTTCATTGAGCGTTCCGCTCTGAATGATCAATGTTGTAACAGCGCCCTTTCCGTGGCTTAAATGGGCTTCGACAACGATCCCTGAGGCCTTCTTTTGATCATTCGCTTTCAATTCAAGCATTTCAGACTCGAGAAGGATCAGTTCAAGTAATGCGTCAACACCTTCACCGGTCACGCCAGAAACTCCGGCGACAACGGTCTTACCGCCCCAATCCTCAGACATGAGATCATGTTCGGAAAGTTGTTTCTTCACGCGGTCCGAATCAGCGTTTTTCTTATCCATTTTCGTTAAGGCCACAACGATCGGAACATCAGCCGCACGGGCATGGTCGATCGCCTCCATCGTTTGGGGCATCAGCCCTTCATCGGCGGCAACAACCAAAACAACGATATCCGTAATATGAGCGCCCCGGGCACGCATTGCGGTAAACGCTTCATGTCCAGGCGTATCAAGAAAGGTAATGCGCCCCTTTGGAACAGAGACCGAATAGGCCCCCATATGTTGCGTAATACCGCCATGTTCTCCATCGGCAACTTTGCTTTTGCGTATTTGATCTAAAAGCGTTGTCTTTCCGTGATCAACGTGCCCCATAAAAGTAACGACGGGAGACCTTGCCTTCAGCAGGCCTTCATCTTCCTCTTCCATTTTATGCGTTTCGATCAACTGCTGCTCTTGAGTCCGGATCTTCGCTAAATTAAAGCCGAAATCCCGCACAATACGGCTAACGATATCCGCATCAAGAGATTGATTGATATGGCATAGAACTCCCATCTTCATCAGGTACTTAAGCACAATGCTTGGCTTTTGCTGAAGCTTAACACTTAGGTCTTTGACCGTAATGGGAACTTGAATTTCGATATCGGGCAGGGATTCATCGCGTGAAATTTCTACTACCGGTTCAGCAACAGGCTGGTCTTCCTGCACAACGGTTTCCTGAACTCCAGTAAAAGGAGATACCACTTTAATTTCATCTTTCTTCTCTGCAACAGCGGAAGTCCCCGGCTCACCTTTTCCCATTGGAGAAGGTTTTTTGCGCTTTCGAGCCAGAGGTTTAAGCGTAATGACCGGCGCCTTGCTGATCTTCGGATGCGGCTTGGAAACGTCCTTTACTGGCGCTTTTTTGACAACTGTTTTCTTCTTTACAGTCGTTCCCTTTTCTGTCGTTCTGACGGGTTTTGAAACAACCTTTTTTGTCGCAGGTTTTGATTTTACAGCCTTCTCTTCGCCCGCCTTCGCCTTCGTTTCCGGCGCCTTCTTGGCTTTAGGTTCAGAAACCGTTTCGGCCTTGGCCACTTTCTTCTTGGGTGCTGTTTCCTTTGCGGCTACCTTCTTTTTTGTCACAGTCGCTGCTTTTTTCTTTGCTTTTTTCGCAGGAGCGTCGGCCTTGGCGGCCTTGCGCGCTGTTGTTTCTTTCTTGCTTGCCGTCGCCTTCTTCGGCGGTTTCAGCTCGCTTTTAATGACAGAAACAACCGCCGCACTAAGCACCTGTTCACTATCTTTCGCTTTTAGTTTTAAAGACCGTAACGCCTTAAGAACGGCATCGCTGGTCGTGTCGAGATCTTTTGCTAGTTCTGATACTTTCATGAATTCCTATCCTTTAAGTAATGCTTTAGCTTCCTTGATCATTTTCTCCGCTTTAACCTTTCCGACGCCTTTGACTTGGGTCAGATCCTCCACCTTCGCCTCAGCAATCTTCTCCAGCATGTCAAATCCTGCCTCGGTTAATTGAGCAATAGCCTTATCTCCAACCCCGGAAAGATCAGCAATAGAAACTTCCTCTTCTGTTTCTTCATCATGCTCTCCCCCCTCGTCTTGCAGTTCCTTCCATTGTTCAAATGAGAACAAGTTCAATTCCCATTCAACAAGCTGGCTGGCCAAACGCACATTTTGCCCATGTTTCCCGATCGCCAAAGATAATTGATCATCAGCAACAATGATGTTGGCTTTTTTGTCGTCAAAATCAAGCTGGATCTGCGAGATCTCGGCCGGTGAAAGCGCCGCCTGGATATATTCCTTGATATCCGACGCGTAACGGACGATATCGATCTTCTCGCCTTGAAGTTCCGAAACGATATTCTTAACGCGGGAACCGCGCATGCCGACGCAGGCGCCAACACAATCAACCTTCTCGTCCTTCGAATACACCGCAATCTTGGTCCGCTCGCCGACGTCCCTGGAGATCGCCTTGATCTCAACGATCCCCTCAAAGATCTCCGGAACCTCTAACTGGAACAGGCGCTTAATGAAATTCGGATGGGCCCGCGATAACATGATCTGCGGGCCTCTATTTTCACGCCGCACATCCAAAACGTAAGCCCGAATGCGGTCTCCCTGACGGAATTCCTCTTTCGACGACTGTTCCTTCCTGGGAATGTAGGCCTCGGTCTTGCCTAGATCGACAATGATATTTCCCTTCTCAAAGCGATAAACGGCCCCGCTAATGATCTCTCCGATCCGCGCTTGATATTCTTCAAACACAACGTCCTTTTCCGCCTCGCGGATCCGCTGAATAACAACTTGCTTTGCGGTTTGCGCCGCGATACGGCCAAATTCGCTCGAACGGATCTCCTCATCCCCGGCATACGCGGTCAACTTACCTGTCTTGATATCCAAAACGGCACGGATATCTTCTTCTTTATCAACCGTCCATAGTTTCCTGGCAGCCGATGCCACCGCTGCCTCAACAGCCTCGATAAGAATTTCTTTTTTAATGCCCTTATCGCGCTCCAACTGTTCGAGAATCCCTAATAATTCACTACTTTCCATAACTTCTTCCTTCCTCTGTCTCTATTCGATCACTTGTACCGCTTTGGAAATAGCCCCTAACGGTATTGTGATGGTTTTATCCTTCGTTTTAATTAAGACTTCATTCTCTTTAACTTCGAGAACCTCGCCGAGATGTTCGACCTTTCCTTCAACTTCTTCCAAGAGGTGGAACCTTACTTCCCGCCCTAATGCCCTTGAGAAATCCTTTGACGTTGTAAGTGCCCTGTCTAATCCTGGAGATGCTACCCCAACAACATAATCCTCGCCGAACCATTGTTTTTTTTCTATTTGACGATTAACTTTCTTGTTAATGAACGTGCATTCGCCGATCGTAATTCCGCCCGGCCGATCCGCAACAATATCAATCATAACGGTCTTCCCCCGATGCTTCACGTTCAATTCGACAAGCTCGGCGGATAACTCTTCAATGTATGGCATTATAAGAGTTTCGATCTGTTCTGTCAATTTGTCACACATGGCCGGCCCGTCATCTCTGAGACTTTTTGCTTCACCTGGCCCTTTTCGACCAAAACGACTTCATTGGTCTCGCGAACCTTGATCTCGACCTTTCCTTCGGCAAGATTCCGCTTGCCGATCGTGATCCGCAGCGGAATGCCGATAAGGTCGGCGTCATTGAACTTGCGCCCCGCGCTTTCCTCCCGGTCATCAACAAGAACCTCTAAACCTCCCGCCGTTAAACCCGCGTAATACTGCGCTGTAAGATCCTTGATCTGATGATCTCCTTTGGATCCTTGTATCGGCAAGATCTCCACATCAAAAGGAGCCACCTGAGATGGCCATATAATCCCTTGATCATCATTGTGCTTTTCAATGATCGCCGCGATTACCCGGCTGACACCGATCCCGTAACATCCCATAATGATCGGTTTCTGCTTTCCGTTTTCATCGAGGAATTGCGCTCCTTGGGCCTGGCTATACTTTGTCCCCAATTGGAAGATGTGGCCTAATTCAATGGCGACCTGCGCTGTAAGCTTCGCCTTTTTACATTTCGGACAGGACGCGCCTTCCGCCTTTTCTTCCGTCGCGCCGGCTTGAAGGCCGCACGCACCGCAACTGACGATCGTATCTTCACCGATCGAAGCCGGGACCATAAATTCATGAGATACATCACCGCCCATCGCTCCGGAATCAGCCTCTAAAATAACCGTCTCCAGGCCGCAACGCTTAAAAATGTTTTTGTATGCCTCATACATTAAGTCATAATTCTTCTGGAGCCCCTTCTGATCACGGTCAAAACTATACGCATCCTTCATAATAAACTCACACGCCCGGACAATGCCGAAACGTGTCCGCAATTCATCGCGGAATTTCGTTTGTATCTGATAAAGAACGACCGGAAGCTGCCGGTACGATTGGATAAAATCTTTAACTAAATTTGTGATCACCTCTTCATGGGTCGGGCCTAAACACATTGG
>JAGLMJ010000100.1 GCA_023140095.1 Candidatus Omnitrophota bacterium
TCCTGTATGTTATACGCCCACGCGAAAGATCATAAGGCGATAATTCAAGTTTGACTTTATCTCCGGGGAGGATCCGGATAAAGTGCTTGCGGATCTTGCCCGATATATGCGCGAGAACAATATGGCCGTTCTCGAGCTCCACGCGGAACATCGCATTCGGCAATGCTTTCTTAATAATTCCTTCAACCTCAATAAGTTCTTCTTTGGCCATAATTACGTTTCTTTGGTTAAAATTTCTGCAGCCTCTTTTCCAATAGCAATCGTATGCTCAAAGTGCGCCGATGGTTTTCCATCTTCCGTCGTAACGGTCCAGCCATCATTCAAGATCTTTGTCGGGGCCTTCCCTAAGTTGACCATCGGTTCGATCGCCAGGACCATGCCTTCCTTTAAAACCGGCCCTTTATGCGGCGGGCCGAAATTCGGGATCTCCGGATCTTCATGAAGATGCTTCCCGATACCGTGCCCGACAAATTCCCTTACGACCGAAAATTGGTTCGCTTCAACATATTTCTGGATCGCGTGGGATATATCCGAAAGATGATTGCCGGCCCGCGCCTGGTCGATACCCTCATGCAATGATTCGACCGTAACATCCATAAGCCGCTGCAACTCCTTCTTAACCGTGCCAATGCCGACGGTAACCGCCGTATCGGAATAATACCCCTTATGGATGATCCCGATGTCGACACTTGCAATGTCGCCGTCTTTCAATACCCGACCACCCGGAATACCATGAACGACTTCTTCATTGATGGAAAGACACACACAAGCCGGAAAACCGCGATAACCCTTGAACGCCGCAATAACCTTATGCGCTTGGATAAGCGCCTCGGCCTTCTGGTCAACTTCCCGTGTTGTCACCCCTGATTTTAAAGAACATTTTATTTCGTTAACAACCGACGCGAGAATCAATCCGGCCTCGCTCATGACTTGTAGTTCTTCCGGTGTTTTAATACTAATTGAACTATCGGTCGCCATTGAGTATTTTCATCAGACTCTCTTGAACTTCTTGAGAATCCCTATCTGCATCTACTTTTTTAAGTTTTCCCTGGTCCTCATAATACTCAATAACCGGCTTTGTATTATCGAGATACACATCCATACGCGTCTGTATCGTCTCTTCATTGTCATCAGGCCTCTGATAGACCTCGCCGCCGCATTCATTGCAAATGCCCTCTTCCTTCGGCGGGTTATTTTTCATATGAAAAATAGCGCCGCAATTACGGCAGATCCGCCGACCTGTCAGCCGTTCAATGACGACGGGCAAAGAGGCCTCGAGATAAATAACATGATCCAACGGCTTCTGTAGGTTATTGAGGAGCTCATCGAGGTCTTTCGCCTGAACTTCGGTCCTTGGGAACCCGTCGAGCATATATCCTTTATCAATAACGCTGTCGCCGGAAAACTTGTTTTCAATGAACTTGATAACAACTTCATCAGGAACAAGCCCGCCGCTCTCGACATATTGCTTTACTTCCTGGCCGAGAGGCGTGTTGTTTTTCATTTCCTCGCGGAGAATATCGCCTGTCGAAACATGCGGGATATCAAATTCCTTATGTAAGAAAGCGGCTAATGTGCCCTTTCCAGCTCCTGGAGGCCCTAACAAAATTAACTTCATCGTCTCCCCTTGATATGGCCGGATTTCATGAACCCATCATAATGCCGCATGACAAGATGAGATTCAATTTGCTTCATCGTATCTAACATAACACCGACGGTGATCAGAACACCGGTCCCGCCGAAGAATGAAGCCACTAAATATGGAACCCTGAAGGATGCCATGATCGCATCTGGCATGACCGCGATAATCATAATAAACATAGCCCCGGCCAATGTAATACGTGTCATGACAAAATCAAGATAATCGGCCGTTTGCGTGCCGGGACGAACACCGGGCACGAATCCTCCGTGTTTTTTCATGTTTTCCGCCACGTCAACCGGGTTAAAAACGATCGCCGTATAAAAATAGCAGAAAAATACAATTAAAAGCCCGTAAAGCATGTAATACCAAGGACTGCCCCGGGTAAAAATACCTGCCAGCGATTGGAATCCCTCATTCGGGATAAAACTTGCCAGTGTCGCCGGAAATAAAATGATCGACTGCGCAAAGATGATCGCAATAACACCCGACGTATCCACCTTGAGCGGAATATAAGTGTTCTGTCCGCCGTAAACCTTTCTTCCGACAATGCGGCGGGCATATTGAACAGGGATCTTCCGCTGCGCTTGCGTGATCAACGTAATGGAGATAACCACCCCCACTAAAAAGAAGATCATGATCAAAAGCGTCAACGGCTGCAGCTGGCTTCCTCCGCCCGCTGAAGGTGACAGTAATTGCACTAAATTCTGAAGAGCTGAAGGCGCCGCAGAAATAATACCGGCTGTAATGATCAGTGATATACCGTTACCGATCCCTTTTTCCTGGATCTGCTCTCCGAGCCACATTAAAAGTAATGTGCCGCAGGAAAGAGTTAAAACAGTCACAATACGAAAAGTCCATCCGGGATTGTTAACAACCTGCAATCCTCCAAAGACCGTTCCTGATTTATCTTCGAGCCAAAGAGCAATAAAAAATGACTGCACAAGCGCTAAAACCAATGTTCCGTAACGCGTGTATTGATTGATCTTATGATAGCCTGCCTGTCCTTCCTTGGCTAATTTCTCAAGAGCCGGGATGACAGCCGTTAACAGCTGCATAATGATCGAACTAGAAATGTAGGGCATGATCCCTAGAGCAAATACGGTCGCTTTTTCAAGCGCCCCGCCGGAGAACATGTTCATGACACTAAAGATGCTTCCGCTTGCCGCCGAGGTCATCTTATGAAAATATTCGCCTAAAGCCGCACCATTAACCCCCGGCGTCGGAATATAGCATCCGACACGGTACGCAGCAATGATTGCCAAAGTGAAAAGTATCTTTTTCTTTAATTCAGGTATCTTGAAACAATTGGCAAATGCGCTTATCATTATTCCTTAGAAGGCCCTTCTTCTATATTTGTCTTTTCAGCAACGGATTCGATCTTGCCGCCAGCTTTAATAATCTTACCCTGGGCCGTTTTTGAAATACTTTTTGCCTGGATAACAAGTGACTTTGTGATCTCACCGTCGCCCAGGATCTTAAAAGGCTTATTTAAACTCTTAATGAGGCCTTGCTTCTTTAAGAATTCCGCATTGACCACAGTGCCGCTCTCAAATTTATTCAGTCTTGCCAAAGGAACAACCTGATTAAGAATCGGTCGATGGCTACGGAAACCGACTTTGGGAAGACGACGGATCAAAGGCATCTGGCCGCCTTCGGAAGAACCGACTAAGGTGCGTCCTGTACTGCGCGATTTTTGGCCATTCTCTCCCCGGCCGCTCGTTTTTCCGTGGCCCGATCCTCTGCCCCGTCCGACGATCTTCCTGCGTTTTCGTGAACCCTTCGGTGATTTTAGGTCTTGCAATTGCATTTTGAATTCCCGCTTCTTATTCGTTTACTGGTTCAACCGTCTTCAGACGGGTAAGCCCATCAATGGTGGCTTTGACAACATTGATCGGATTATTCGACCTGTGACATTTTGTTAAAATATTGTGAATCCCGGCGCCATCGCATACAGCACGTACCGGTCCTGACGCAATAACACCCGTTCCATCGGAGGCCGGCTTTAATAAGACCCGTGATCCTCCGCATTTCCCGATAATCTCATGAGGGATCGTTGTTCCCTTCATCGGGATCTTGATCATATTTTTCTTTGCCGTCGCCATAGCCTTGCGAATGGCAATGGAAACTTCCGCAGCCTTTGATAAGCTATAGCCGACATTACCTTG
>JAGLMJ010000101.1 GCA_023140095.1 Candidatus Omnitrophota bacterium
GGCGGCAACGTTGATACAATCATAGAGGAAAAAGGATTGGCCCAAGTTTCCGATGACGGCACTTTAGAGAAATTAGTCCGGGAACTTATGGATGATCATCAGGATATTGCCGAGCAGATCCGTAACGGGAAGGAAAGCGCTGTCGGATTTCTCATCGGGCAAGCCATGCGCAAGACCCAAGGCAAAGCGAACCCGAAAAAAATCGGCGAACTGATCAAGAAAGCATTAATCTAACACTGACACCTAAAGGAGGATTCGTAATAATGAAAAAGTTTTTTGTGATCTTTATCTCGCTTCTGACATTTTTTTCTTTGACGACCCTTGCCATCTCACAGATCGATCAGAAAGTCAAAGACGATCTTTACTCACAGATCGAACTCTACAGTTATACATTAACAACTATTCAGGCTGATTATGTCGAAGAACTTTCGCCTAAGGACCTTATTTACGGATCTCTTAAAGGCATGCTGGCAACACTGGACCCGCATAGCCAATTCTTGGATCCTGATGAATATAAAGAACTCAAAACCGAGACAGAGGGAAAATTCGGCGGATTGGGGATCGAGATCTCGATACGCGACGGGCTTCTAACGATCATCACACCGCTCGAAGGAACTCCCGCTTGGAAAGCCGGGATCAAGGCCGGTGACCGCATTGTCAAGATCGAGGACGACTTGACCAAAGATATCACCCTCAGCGAGGCCGTCAAGAAACTGCGCGGAAAACCAAAGACGGATATCACGATCACCATCCTGCGTGAAAAAGAATTCAAGATCCTTGAATTTACGATCACGCGCGAGATCATCCATATTGAAGACGTCAAGCACACCCAGATCCTGCAGGATCATATCGGCTATATCCGGTTAACCGAATTCCGCGAAGACACCGCCAAGGCTTTTCGTAAAGCCCTTGACGATCTAAAAGATCAGGGCGCCAACAGCCTGATCCTCGACCTGAGGAACAATCCCGGAGGATTGCTTAATATCGCCATCAAGATCACGGAAGAATTCCTTCCCGTTGATGATGTTATTGTTTCAACAAAAGGACGGCGTCGTTCGCAAAATACCATTACAAAATCAACGAACCGCCGTCATCTCATCGACTGGCCGATGGTTGTCCTGATCAACGAGGGAAGCGCTTCGGGAAGCGAAATTTTAGCAGGCGCGCTCAAAGACAATAAACGGGCCATTATCATCGGGGAAAAATCTTTCGGAAAAGGGTCTGTTCAATCTGTCATTCCTTTGCCGGATGGTTCAGGGTTGCGCCTGACAACCAGCAAATATTTCACGCCTGCGGGCACTTCCATTCATGGCATCGGGATCGAACCGGACATTTCTATTGACTATATTTCACCCAACGATAAGCCGGAAGAAGAAAGCGAAGAAAAAATCGATCAGATCTTCGAGGATATTGAGTTGCAGGATTCGGAGGACAAAGAAAAACTGAAGCTGTCCAAAAAGGAACTTGAGATCCGCAAGATATTACTGGAAGATAATCAAGTGCAAAGCGCCATCAGCGTTCTTAAAGGAATACACGTTTTCAGAAAGTTCAGTGAAGTTTCTGAACCGCCGGCCGATGCGCCCTTAGAAGCTGTCATTAAACTTGAAGGATAATCGCAGACAACGTTATGAACATTCTGGGCATTGAAACATCTTGTGATGAAACCGCAGCCGCCGTTGTCCGCAATGGAAAATACGTTCTTTCTGATATCGTAGCGTCAAGCCTGAAGGAACATGCTCAGCATGGGGGGATCATCCCGGAAATCGCGTCCCGTCGGCAATTGGAGTTCATCAATGCCGTCACAGCGCGGTCCCTGGCAAAGGCAGGATTAAAGCTTAAAAGCATCGATGCCGTTGCCGTGACGAACCAGCCGGGATTGATCGGTTCCTTGCTCGTCGGTATTTCATTCGCGCGTGGATTAAGTTTTGCCATCAATAAGCCTTTGGTTAACGTTAACCACATTACGGCCCATGCGTACGCAAATTTTCTGGAATTTCCCGAGACAAAGGAAGGGAAGAAGAAAGGCCGGCAAAAACCAAAGCTGCCGGCAATAGCGTTGGTTGTTTCCGGCGGCCATACGAATCTATATCACATAAAGGCGTTTGATCGATTCCGGCTTTTAGGACAGACCCTCGATGACGCGGCCGGCGAGGCTTTTGACAAAGTAGCTAAGATCCTTGACCTTGGTTATCCCGGAGGACCGGTTATTGACCGTTTAGCCAAAAAGGGCAAGAACACAACCACACGTTTTAAGAGCGCGGCATTACCGGATACATATAACTTTAGTTTTAGCGGTGTTAAAACCGCCGTTCTTTATCATCACCGTGACCACAAACACCATAAAGAGTTCTCGACAGCCAAAACTGCTTATTCCTTTCAAGAGAGCGTGGTTTCGATTTTAGCAAAAAAAAGCATTTCTGCTTGCAGGAAGCTTAAAATAAAAACACTCCTGGTCGGCGGAGGAGTCGCAGCCAATTCTGCCTTGCGTGAGAAACTAAACACAGAGGCATCAAAATACGATATTCATGTCTACATTCCGCCATTATCTTTATGTACCGATAACGCGGCAATGATCGCGGGATTAGGTTTTCACCGAAGGAACGAAAGGAGCGAGCGATGACCGAATTCTTTGGAATAATATTTAAAGTTTTTTTATCCATCTTGCTCAGTAGCATCATAGGTTTTGAGCGTGAATTACGCCAAAAGGGAGCCGGCTTACGGACGCACATACTTGTGGGCTTAGGTTCAACATTGATCGTATTGACTTCCTTGCATCTTTTTGATATATACAAAGATGTCACAGCCATTGATCCTACACGTATGATCACCGGAATCGTCACCGGTGTCGGGTTTTTGTGCGCCGGAACCATCATTCAAGCAGAATCACGCGTGCGGGGACTTACCACCGCGGCCGCTCTTTGGATCGTTTCAGGAGTCGGCATTGCCGTCGGAGCGGGACATTATTCGGCTGCTATTATCGTTTCGATCGTTGTCTTTTTTGTTTTGATCAGCATGCGGTCCGTTGAACATGAATTATCGAAAAAATTTAAAAACAAAATTTTAAAATAAGGAGATCAAAATGGGCCTACGAGGACGAAGAACACCAACGCCGGAACGAGAAGATAACGACAAAACAGTTGAGATCAATGCGCAAATGCAGGGTTCCCTGACCTTTAAGGATCCTATCAATTTAATGATCAACGGAGAGTTCAACGGCAGTTTAGAAACGAAAGGAACTCTTACAATAGGCAACAAAGCGACCGTCGTAGCTAACATCAGCGGCGACAATGTTATCATTGCCGGAAAGATCAATGGCGATATCCTGGCGCGTAAGATGCTCACGCTCATGCCGACCGCTGTTTTAAAAGGGAACATCTCAACGTCGAAACTCAATATCGTCGAAGGGGCGATCTTCCAGGGGAAATGTCAAATGATCGAAGATGAAAAAATTGGATTGATGGATGACAACTTGTTAGACATTGACGAAGTTTCCAAATATCTCGAGATCGATATGGACGAAATTGAATCCTTAGCGAATTCCGGAAAGATCCCCGGCA
>JAGLMJ010000102.1 GCA_023140095.1 Candidatus Omnitrophota bacterium
ATTCACCTGGCCTACGACATTGCCCGGCGCAACTTCATTAAGAACGGCAATAACCGCGTGATCCTCGCCACCGACGGCGACTTCAACGTCGGCGTTTCCAGCGACTCCGAGCTCGTCCGCCTGATCGAATCCAAGCGGGATAACGGGATCTTCCTCAGTATCCTGGGCTTTGGCACCGGCAATTACAAAGATGCCAAAATGGAGCAGATCGCCAACAAAGGCAACGGGAATTACTTCTATATTGACAGCATCAAGGAAGGGCGCAAAGTTCTCGTCGACGAATTAGGTTCAACGCTCTTTACCATCGCAAAAGATGTTAAATTGCAGGTTGAATTCAATCCGGCCGAAGTGAAGGCCTATAAACTGATCGGCTATGAAAACCGCGCTTTGGCTAATCAGGATTTTAATGATGATACTAAAGACGCGGGAGAATTAGGTGCCGGTCATACGGTCACCGCTTTCTACGAAGTTATCCCGGCCGTTTCGAGCAGATATACTGCTCCCGGCGTCGATTCGTTGAAATACCAGCGAACCAGCAAGGTTATTTTCATGAATACCGACTTAATGACCGTGAAGCTGCGTTACAAGGACCCGCAAGGCTCGTCCAGCAAGCTGATCAAAAAGACCGTTCACCGACGGGATATCACCAACACACCGGGTGACGATTTTCAATTTGCTTCGGCCGTCGCGGAGTTCGGTTTACTGCTGCGCAACTCGCCGTACAGGGCCGGCGCATCGTATGACCATATCCTCATGCGCGCGCGCCGCTATCAGGGCGCCGACAAAAACGGCCACAAGACCGGGTTCGCGAATTTAGTTGAGAAGGCCAGGAGCCTCGACCACCGGCCGGTCTATCCGACACCCGTTCCGTATCCATATCCTTATCCGGAATACAACGGGACGTCCGATTCGAACATCAACTTCAAAGGCGAATAAAGCAGTCTATCCTCCAATAAAAAAAGGGATTACCGTAATGGTAATCCCTTTTTTTTAAGCTTCACAAAAAAGTTATTCAGCTTTTTCTTGAACAAGCGGCTCTTTTTTTTCTGTGATGACAGGAAGTTCCTTCGCTTTCTGTGCATTGATTGCAATATAGCTTTTCCATTGTTCCGGGACATCCTCTTCAACAAAGATCGCCTGAACAGGACACTCGGGAATACAAGCACCGCAGTCAATACAAACTTCCGGATCGATCACCAGCATGTCACCATCTTCGTGAAAACAGTCGACAGGGCAAACCGTTACACAATCAGTATATTTACATTTTACACATGGTTCTGTTACGACGTGTGCCATTGAAAAACCTCCTATGGATTAATTGTGTTCAGATTTTAGATGAAATATAAAAGGTGCAGTGCAACTTGTCAAATTCACCATGAATATATATTAATTGGTTGGACGCGTAATTTCAAGTATATTTTACGGTTTCTTTGCATCATGAACCGGCAGGGAGAAACTTTTCATCCGCATAACAAAAATCAGCGGTGGTGAGCAAGCGAAGCGCGTCGAACCATCCGCTGGATTGGCTTGTTAGAATTTAATATGAGAACATTTTTCTAAACGTTCTGCAACCCAAACCTTGATGATGGATTGGCGAGGGACACCAAGACGTTTGGCTTCCTTATCTAAAAAATGAATCATCCATAGGGGGAAATCAACATTAACTCTTTTTTGTTCTTGTTCAGGCCTCTTAGCCTTTGATATATCCAGATATTTAGATACGTCGTAGCCTTCGTCAAATTTTTTATCAAAATCTTTAGCTTTCATGAATATTAACCTCCTCTGGTCGCGATCGCCGCACCGAAATAATTCTTATTCTTTCCTGTCGATAAGTAATTATTCCTGACCAATATTTATTTGAGATACGTCCTATTACCAAGAATCTTGGTTCATCGCTTGTTTTAACAGGTATTTCTATAAAATCAGGATCTTCCCATAAGGCTTGTGCCTCAACAAAGCTAATCCCGTGTTTCTTTTTATTTATCTCACTTTTTCTTGGATCAAATTCAAATTCCATATATATAATAAATATACCATATTTATACCATATTAGCCATCAAATTTCTAAAAACCCGAAGGGCAGAGTTCCACGGACTTTAGTCCGTGGGTGAATGGGTAGGCGGCGATATGATAACGGAATGGAAATCAGATTATCCGGTCATAGTGCATATCGCACAGAATATCATGGTGTATGGATACCCAAATATCGACGCCGTATCCTGAATCCTGGCGTTAAAGGGTATCTGAATCGGTTGTTTCCGAAGGTGATGAGGAGTATGCCTGGGTGTGAAATAGTAGAATATAATATTCAGGTTGATCATATTCATATGGTGATGATTATTCCTCCGAAATATGCAGTAAGGGCTTGTCATGAAATAACTTCACTATTTCTTGTCGGGAGAGATAGTATAATTCCAGTCACCATGAAACTTATCAAGTTTCAAATTGATTCTGGACATCTGTTCTGCCGTAGGCTTGATGGCTTTAGGATACTTGTTGTCGTCAAGGATACAGTGCACTCTCAGTCCTGCATTCGTTTTCGTAGCCGAAATGAGATTGACAACGGTCGCGTGAGTCAGCAGAGGTTGACCTCGCCAATTTTGCGAAATGAACGAAAAAAGACGATGTTCAATTTTGTTCCATTTGCTGGTTCCCGGAGGAAGATGACAGACCGAAATAGCCATCCCTATTTGATTAGCCAATTTCTGCAATTCCCATTTCCAGAGTCGCAAGCGAGAACCGTTACTACCCCCACTATCGGCGGTAATAAGCAACGACTTGGCTTGAGGGTAATGTTTACGCCCCAGTTTGCGCCACCATCGTCTGATTGTAGCGACAGCAAATGCGGCAGTATCATGGTCGATACCTACACTGACCCAACCAAGGTTTCGTCCCAGATCGTACACGCCATACGGAATCGCTTTGGACTTGCTTGGATCCGGAAAGTCATGCACATTCACTTTTTCCGGGCTCCCTTTAGATCGCCACTCCCGTCCGATATTCTTAAATCGTCCGACCAATTCTTTCTTCTTCGTGTCTACCGAAATAGTAGGTTCTCCTTGTTTAAGCCTGCCTTTGACAGCTTTGTTAATATATTCGAACTGGGCATTGAGGTCTGGATGGCTCGTACCTTCCAGTGTCTTTCGGTTTCCTTGCAAACTATAGTTCAACTCTTGCAGAAGTCCTGCGACCAAGGTATGGCTAACCTTGTAGCCCTGTGCGTTCAATTCTTTAGCCAGGTGACGAGTGCTTTTACTGGTCCATCGCAACGGCGAATCGGGATCTCCGCGCGTCACTGGTTCGACAAGATCTTCCAAAGCTTTCATCAGTCCGGGCTCTATCTGTGCGGTTCGCTTACGACCAGCTCCCGAGCATCGCACACGTTCTGGATGAGTAATCTTTTTACACGCAAGTTCTGTAATTCCACGAACAATTGTATTGCGCGTCAAACCCGTAGCGCGAATTACTATAGCAATTCCGCCACGTCCAAGCGCTTTGG
>JAGLMJ010000103.1 GCA_023140095.1 Candidatus Omnitrophota bacterium
ATTCCAAAAACACCTATATGAATTCTAAAGAAATTATTTTTATTGTTGGTCCCACCGCTGTTGGCAAATCGGATGCCGCTTTTTTTCTCTCACAGAATATTCAGGGAGAGATCATTTCCTGCGATTCAATGCAGATCTACAAGGAGATCAATATTGCCAGCAATAAACCGTCCAAGGATATTGTCAATGCGATCCCGCACCATCTCGTCAATATTCTTTCTGTCGAGGAAGAATTTGACGTTGCCCGCTATAATGAATTAGCCTTGGCGGCTATAAGCGAGATCCATGGCAGGGATCGTATCCCGGTCATTGTTGGTGGGAGCGGAATGTATATGCAGGTTCTCTTAGACGGGATCTTTGAAGGCGGCATTAAAAATGAGGCGTTGCGCAAAGACCTTAAAGAGCAGGCCAGGCAATATGGAAACCAGTTTCTCCATGATCAGCTAAAGGAAGAGGACCCCCCGGCAGCAGGGAAGATCCATCCTAATGATGTGCGCAGGGTGATCCGGGCGCTGGAGATCTGCAGGCAAGAAAAGATGCCGATCTCGCAGTTACAGAAAAAACGCGAAGGGCTTTGGGGGAAATATGAGATCAGGCTTTTTGCCCTCAATAGGGACCGGCAGGAGCTCTATTGCGATATTGACCAACGCGTTGAAAAAATGGTTCAAGAAGGTTTAGTCGAAGAAATAGAAAAGTTAAACAATGTCAAGTGGAGCCTGACCGCAAAAAAGATCATTGGCGTTCAGGAGACACAGGGATTTCTAAAGCGTGAATATAGCCTGGAGACGGCCATAGAGGCCATGAAGTTAAATACGCGCCGTTTGGCCAAACGTCAGTTAACATGGTTTAGAAAAGAAGAACGTTTAGAATGGATCATGATGGGAGAAACGGATACACCGGAGATGGTTTCTGGCATGATCATGAGTGATATAAAACTAAGGACGAGGTAAGCGGCTCGTGAAAAATATTATGATCGAAAACAGGGAGGATGCCGAGAAGGTTTTATTGGTCATCGTTAGCTTTAAAAAGGGCAGGGCGCATTGGAGCATCGATGAAGACCTTAATGAAATGAGGGAACTTATTGTGGCCTGCGGCGGAGAGGTTATTGAACAGGTGATATGTTCTGTCGTGAAACCAACAGCGAGTTATCTCATTAGCGAGAACAGGGTGAAGAATATCGCGGAACTTTGCCATGCCCAAACCATTGATACGGTTATTTTCAGTCATGATCTTAAAGGGAGCCAGCAAAGAAATCTGGAAAATATTATCAAGACCAAGATCATTGATCGCACGCAGCTGATATTGGATATTTTCGCGAAGCATGCCAGCAGTAAAGAAGGGAAAATGCAGGTTGATCTGGCCCAGCTAGAGTATCTCCTCCCAAGGCTTGTCGGCAAAGGGATTGAGCTTTCCCGGCTGGGAGGCGGCATTGGAACATTAGGGCCGGGGGAGACGAAATTAGAAGTTGACCGAAGGCGCATTGGCCAGCGTATTGTGAAGTTAAAAAGAAATTTAGGCGAGGTCGCTAACCAACGCGCGCTTAAACGAAAACAGCGTAAAGATAAGGGAGTGCCGGCCATTTCGTTGGTAGGATATACGAATGCGGGAAAATCAACATTGCTCAATGCCTTGACACAGGCCGGACAAGTCACCCGCGACGGCCTGTTTACAACACTGGATTCCCTCTCTCGCCAACTTGTCCTGCCCAATCACCAAAAGATCATTCTATCCGACACCGTCGGATTCATGCATGATCTGCCTCACCATCTGATCGAGGCCTTCCACGCGACCCTTGAGGAAGTACAGGAAGCGGATGTTTTGCTTCATGTTATGGATGTCAGCCATCCCTATTTCCGGCATTTAAGAGAATCCGTCGAGGAAGTCTTGAAAGAATTAGAGGCCTTTGATAAGGTAACGATCCTTGTTATCAATAAGATCGATCGATTGCAGGATAGAGAATGGCTTAAAGGTTTTCAAAAGGGCTTTGATCATGCGGTTTGCCTTTCGGCTAAAACAGGAGAGAACATTTCCGGCCTTCTAGAGAAGATCAGTGAGATGTTATCTTCCCTGATCGTTGAAATTGATGTTGAGGTCCCGATCACCAGGATGGACCTGGTGAACTTGGCCCATGAAGAAGGGGAAGTGTATTCGATCAAGTATTATGCCGAGACGATCAACATACGAGCCGCCGTTCCCAAATATGTTGCCGGACGGTTTTACAAATAAACATGTTTTTTTGAAATTACAATGTTAAAATGTGTGCATGTAGGTGAAGACAGGCGTTTTGACAAGCGGCTTTTTTATCAAATCATAAAAAGGAACAGTACATTATGAGCATGGCGATGATTTTAGTTGTCGTATTTTGTCTTGGCGGGATCATCCTATTGAACGCAAAATCACCTTTTGAAAAAAAGACCAGAAAGCAATTTCTTGAGGAATTAGCCAGTTTTGTGGATGGAACACTCGAGCCGATCAAGGCTGATGCCGGCGAGAACTCATTTCGGATAAAATTCCGATTTAAGGACCAAGAATTTATTTATGAAGATATGGAGAAGCAGGGATTTAAAGACAAGGTCTATAAATCCTATTTAAAAACTAGAGTCCCGAACAAATTAACGCTGACCTTTACGGAAAAAAAACGTTCAACAACGATCAAAACAGACATTTTCATTTCTTCAGATATCTCGACGCAGTATCTCAAAGAGCACGTTGCGCTGCAGGTGCCAAAATATTTAAAAGATCTGAAAGTTTTTACCAATGACCCGGTTGAGGCCAATAAGATTTTTGAAGATAAAAAAACGGTCTCTGTTTTAAAAAAGTTCAAGAATATTGACAGCCGAGGATATCCCTTTGTATCGATCGAGATCGTTAAAGGGGAAGTCACCTTGGAATTCCGCTCAATAAAAACATGCTACCCCAATGTTTTTGATCTTCGGGGGGATGTTTCTTTGATCGATAATCATTTAGAAGAAATGATGGTGGTCATCCGTAAGTTCAAAGAATTCTAATAGAACGAGAATAGATGAAGAAGAATGCAGGGGGGTTTTGATGTGAATAAGATCAAATCTTTTATACTAACGTCTCTGCTTGGCGGGGTCATTGTCGTCCTTCCTGCGGCGATTCTTGTGGCGGTCTTCGGTTGGGTCTTTAATTTTGTGACCAATCTTATTCAGCCCCTGACCGACCTTTTAATGGCAAAATCAGATTTAAGGGAGATTATTGCCGACCTGTTGGTCCTTGCGGTTATTTTGGCGGTTTGCTTTATTATCGGAGTGGTTATCCGGACAAAGTTCGGGAAGTTTATTTACTCTGCAATAGAGGCCCATTTATTTAAAGTGGCGCCGGGCTATAATCTTATTAAGGAAACCGTTCTTCAGATCCTCGGAAATAATAAAATGCCATTTTCTTCTGTGGCCTTGGTGCAGA
>JAGLMJ010000104.1 GCA_023140095.1 Candidatus Omnitrophota bacterium
TTGTTGAATTTGAATCAATAATAGCTTTGAGCGCCTTGTTAAAGCCATTGTTGACGGAAGCCTGCAGCGGCCGGCCGCTCTTGATCTCTTCGCGGATACGTTCATTGATCAATACGTTAGCGTCGACGGCCATTCCCAAAGTCAGAATAATGCCGGCAATACCCGGTAAAGTTAAAGTTAATTGGGATTCGGGCAGCATGGCGTTCAAGAATCCCATGATCCCGAAGATCAATAAGAGATTGATGGCCAAAGCAATATTGGAAATGATCCCGGCCTGCAAATAATAGATGAACATGAAGGCAAAAACTAAAATGCCGCCGATGATCGTTGCGTTGATACCTGCGTCGATCGAATCCTTTCCTAAAAGCGGTCCGATCGTCCGTTCCTCTTCAATATGCATGGGAGCCGGCAGGGCGCCGGAACGCAGGGCCAGGGCCAGATTCGATGCCTCATCATAGGAGAATTGTCCTGTAATTTGAGCATCCCCTCCAGTGATGGCATCTCTAATGTTCGGGGCAGAGATCACGGTATCATCCATGACAATAGCCAGTCGCTCGCCGACATTCTCTTTTGTGACCTTGGCGAATATCTTTGTTCCTAGGCCATTGAGTTTTAGCTTGATATACGGTTGGCCGAAAGCCTGTGAATCAAAATCAACAAGGGCATCGGCGACCGTCTCCCCGCTTAAGGCGATCTTATTTTCAAGCAGAACGGGCTCATTATCATTATTGGGTATGTATTCGAGGCTGTAGCCTTCAGGGACGTTTCCCTTAAGCGCGGCTTCAAGATCGTTCGGATCGCTGTTAACGAGACGGAATTCAAGTTGGGCGACGGTCCCGATCATTTTCATGGCCGCATCACGATTGGTAATGCCGGGGAGCTGAACAAGGATTTGGTTTTGGCCCTGCCGCTGAATGACGGGTTCCGACGCGCCGATCTTATCGATCCGGTTACGCAGGATCTCAATAGCCCTTTCAACGACATCCTTTTTTTCATTTGCGCTGAGTTCTTCGGTATCCACTTCAAGGATGAGATGCATTCCCCCTTCTAGATCAAGGCCGAGATTAATGTGTTTTTCGACCGGGAAGGTGAAAAATAAAGCGGCTAAAATAACGCCAAAGACGACAAAAAGTCTGTTTCTAATACTCTTGCTCATGAATGCGGCTCCTCATGTATGCATTTAATTCAGATAGGGTTGTTTAAATTTAACTCTTTGCACTAATTACAGTAGCGATGGCTTCTCTATCAAATTCGATCTTCACATTATCATCGACACGGATCATGACTGTTTTCTCCTTAGTAAGGGCAACAGTCCCATGGATCCCTCCGACGGTCACGACCTGATCGTTTTTCTTCAAAGATCCCCTCATTTTTTGCTTTTCCTTCTGTTCTTTCTTTTGCGGCCGGAAAACCAGCATATAAAAGATCGCGAAAATAAGGATCATCGGCATAAACATTGACATTCCACCTTGTCCCGTTGGCATAATACGTCTCCTTAAATGATCGGAAAACCCCAATAAACAAATCCCAAATTACAAACAATCAGCAAATTCCAAAAACTGCTCTTTACGATTTGGATATCGTGTATTGTTTGTAATTTGATATTTGTGATTTGGAATTTCCGATGATTATTTTTCTTTTTGGCTTTTGACGAGGGTCCTGACCGTGTCGCTCATTTGAGCGCCTTGCTTCAGCCACTTGTTCAGTTTTTGCTTGTTGATGGACACAACGGCCGGTTTTTTAGCCGGATCATAATATCCCAACAGATCTAAATGCCTGCCGTCGCGGGTGTCTGTTTTACTGATCGCGACGATACGGTAATTGTACCGTTTGTTGGCGGATTTCCCCGCTTTTTGTAATCGTAGTCTTACTTCCATGAACCTATTCTCCTATTCGTTTGTTTTATGAACACGTGATTTATGGCGTGCGCGTCTTTGACGCTTACGCCATAAATCACTGTGTGAGTTTAAGAATTATGTGCAAGTTCGATAGCCATGATCTGCGCCTTGGCTTTATTGATGGTTTCCTGATACTCCTTTTGGGGTTTGGAATCAGCGACGATTCCCGCTCCCGCCTGGATATACGCTTTGCCCTTACACGCGACGATCGTCCGGATCGTTATACACGTATCCAGATTCCCGGAAAAACTGAAATAGCCGATGCATCCGGCATAAGGCCCGCGCGTGACCTTCTCCAGGTCTTCAATGATCTCCATTGCGCGGATCTTTGGGGCGCCTGAAACGGTTCCGGCCGGGAACGCCGCTTTCAAGACGTCCAGGTCATCGCTGGTCTTCTTTAGTTTTCCCTTCACATTTGTCACGATATGCATGACATGGGAATATTTTTCGACCGACATGAATTCCGATAAGTGGACAGAACCTTTTTGACAAACGCGTCCCAGATCGTTGCGTCCCAGGTCAACGAGCATAATATGCTCGGCCTTCTCTTTCGGGTCGCCGAGCAGGTCTTTGGCCAGGGCCGCGTCCTGCTTATCATCTTTGCCGCGCGGCCGCGTGCCGGCGATCGGCCGGGTTTCCACAATGCCATTTTCGCAGCGGACCAGAAGTTCCGGCGATGAACCGATGATTTGAATACCGTTAAGATTCAGATAGAACATGTAGGGTGACGGGTTTACGGCTCTAAGGGTCCTGTAGATATTAAAGGGATCTGTTTTTAAGTCAACCTCAAATCGCTGGGAGAGGACGACCTGAATGATCTCGCCTGCCCGGATCGCCCTTTTAGCTTCCGTGACCATCTTTTTAAATCGGGCTTCGGTCGTATTCGACCTGACCTTTAATTTAGCGGCGCGTGTTCCGGCCTTATGCTTTTTGTGTTTTTCGACAGCCAGCGGCCGGTTAAGATCGTCGATCAAAGCGTCGATCTGCTTGAGGGTTTTTTTATATTCTTTGATCTTCTGTGCCTGCGAGCTTTTCGGATCGATATAAACACATTGGACAACCTTGATATTATGGTTCAAATGATCAAAGATGACGAGGCTTTTGGCCAGCACAAGAAGCGTATCCGGCAATTTCAGATCATCTTTTGTTTTATTGGGGAGTTTCTCAAAGAACTTAACGACATCATAGCTTAAGTATCCGACAAGACCGCCGCAGAACCGCGGGAGCTGCGGAATGTTAACGAATTTATATTTTTTAAGGATCTGCCGTATGAACGAAAGCGGCGTATCCTTGATCTTATGGGATTCCTGGACCATTTTTCCCTTGCTTAAACGGGAGATCTTGACGGCGTTGTGTTTTGTCTGGAAAATAAGTTCGGGATCTTTTGCCAAAAACGAAAAACGCGCGACCTTCTCTTC
>JAGLMJ010000105.1 GCA_023140095.1 Candidatus Omnitrophota bacterium
TCTTGAAAAATGGTTCCTGCTGTTATTGAATTCTGATATCCACATCTTGAGCATTGTAATAAGTTTCTTCGAGTTTTCCAGGCTTTATTATGCTGACATTGTGGGCAACGGAATCCATCTGGCCATCGGATGTTAAAAATATATTCCCAACAAGCTTCTTCTGTGCTAAATTGCTGTTCAAACTCAATTAACGTCTTAGGATATTCTTCCATGCTATAATACTACATCTTGTAGGTACTTGAGTCAAGTGCATAGGCATAACGCTTGTGTGGGCGTCAACATATAAAGAACTTTTTTTTGATCTATCTAAAAGTCCGTCTCCGGCCAGGGATTGTCGTTGCGGATATAGTCGCCTTCTTTATTTTTTGTAAAAAAATAGGACAACAAAGAATGGGTCATTTTTTCCTTCAAAGAATTCTTGACCAAATTGCTTTCCGCAACATAGGTCACTTGGTCCGAACCATGAACAAGAACATGATACCAAGGCTGGTAGCGGTTAGGCTGGGTTTGATTCCCGTAATACCAATCGTCGGTTGCCTCGCACTCCCCATCCACTTCCACAATAATACCGCGATACCCATAACGCACATGAGAACACAATTGTCCCGGCTCAAAGACCGGTTTGCCGTAACCGATAATATCCTCAGGCGTCAGATTGGAAATTTCCTTATCGTTGATATGGGCATCCATATCTCTAAACAATTTGATCATCAATTCACTATTGATCTTATCTTCCTGGATCTGATAAGAACGGATCAAATTGGCCAAAAAACGGCGCACGATCGTCTGCGCATCGGCCGTTTCGTTCAAAACATTCTCCATTCCCTCGAAAACGTCCCCTCTCATATTTAAAAGGTCCTTTTGGTCGACGATCTGGCCGCCACTGAAACAATCCACAAAGACCTTTCTTCCGTCGAGGTCGATCCGTGCCAGAAAATGCCCGGGAAAATGGCAGCCTTCGATCCTTATGCCTAAACGCATGCCGACAAGCATGTAAACGGCGCATAGACTGATCGGGATCCCTCTTTTCTTTGTGATCACATAAACCAAATTACCATTCTCAGGATTATAATAATCATTTTCATCCCCGCGCAGTTTCTTTTCCTTGAATAAAAACTTGGCTAGACGAACAGGATCGCTCTTTTTAAATTTAGCCTTATACGCACAGGCTAATTCATCCAATAAACTTTTAAGCTGAAGATCAGGATCGGATTTAGTCAGAAATTTAGAAAGAAAGGACAGCGCGCTTTCCAACTTTTTATAATTCTCTAAAAGACCCTCTTGTTCATCAATCAAGCTGAGCCAATTAGGCCAGATATGCCTCAACCAGACCCTTTTGTGCTCTTCTAAGATCTCATTGATACATTCCTCTTGGGTAGGATTGAGCGACAGCGTCATCTTTTTCAATTCTTCCTTTAATGTCGGACCAAACGCTGCCAGTTTTTTAGCGACAGTCTCGCAAATCTCCGAAGATTCATCATCCAAAAGCTTAATAAGATGAGGAATCTGTTTAGGGTCAGTCATATTCTCTCCTTCAATTTCAATATATAAACCAATTCACGAAAATTTAGGCTCTTCTTATGTCTGCATAACTTACTTTTTTTGAAAAGCAAGCATAACGATCTTTTTGATTAATTGGTCATAGCCAATGCCCACCTTCATGGCAGACTGGGCAACTTCATCGATCTTAGCAATGCAAGGATTCGCATTAGGTTCGATGATATACACTTTCCCGTCCGGTGTTACGCGGATATCAAAGCGCAAATAACTGCGGATATTCAACGCCCGGTAAGCCCGTTTGCAAACATCGGCGATCTCCTCTTCAACGCCATTCGCCAGCTTGCCGGCATAAACGCTTTTGATCCCCCACTTCTCGCGATAATGATCATCCCACTTGGCCTTATAGGTCGCCACGCGCGAATCCTCGGCGAGCTCGCCGAATTTCATTTCCCGAGCAGGCAAGACGGTCAACTTTTTGTGGCCGATCACGGTCACATACAATTCCCTTCCGTCGATATATTCTTCGGCGATCGCATCTATATCCATATTCTGGTGGATGAATTTCACGCGCTCCAAAAAAGCCTCTTCCTTATCCACAATGGATGCCTGGGAAATGCCTCGGGAGGCCTCTTCGCAAAGCGGCTTAACGATCGCGGGAAGTTTAAGTTTTTTAGGAAGCCATACGCGACGGTTCCGATAGAAGGTATAAAACCACGGCGTTTTGATCTTGTGGAACTTTAAGATCTTTTTATTGAGGCCCTTATTGTTGCAGATAAAAATATTGTCGGAGGTCGCCCCTGTATACGGGATTCCGAGCATCTCAAGCAAGGCCACCATATTTTTCTCGAGATACGATTTGTCGTCAAAAACTTCAACAAGATTAAAGATCCCATCAGGCTTGTTCTCTTTGATCTCCTCAAAAAGAGGCTCAACCGTATTATGCAGGCCGAGAATGCTCACTTCATACCCATTCGCTTTTAGGGCCTGGAAGACATCCTTTTCCGTATACATATTATCAGGATCGGCAAATTCTTCTTTATAATCGTACCCGCGCGGTTTATTGTACGAACAGCTGAATAACAAAAGGATTTTTAATTTCCTTCGCATGATTATGTGCGCCTTTTCTTTTCCCCGCGAAAACGCCCCGTGTAAAGATAATTCATGATCAGCGAAGTAATATATGCCGATAAATTGAGCGCCATCAAGGCCTCGTCTTCAGCAACTGCCAGTTTTAGCTCCTGACTGCGCTTTTGAATATCTTTGAGAAGATCATTGATAACATGCTTTCTCTCCCCGGAATATCTTGAAATACTATTTACAATATTACGCTGGTGCTTACGGATCATGTCCGTCGTCCGCGGAAGTTTCTTATGTTCATCACTGCGCTCAACAAAGTTCTTTTGCAAGAACACATCATGAAAATCAGGAAATTCTTCAGCCCAAAAGTGGCGCTTCTTCCTGTAATAATTCTTAAGTGTTATTCTCAAGGTCGAAACGCGCCAAAACTTCTCTTTATTTTTAACAAGTGGCTCTTTTCCCTGAATTTCGGTCATGAGCTTATCAACATAATTCAATTTCGCAAGAGCCTTCCATCCCTTATATTGGGCCTGCCAATCCAAGTTCGGCGTTAACCATATGGCAAAGGTTTCCACAAAGTCCTCATCCGGATGATACTGGGCAT
>JAGLMJ010000106.1 GCA_023140095.1 Candidatus Omnitrophota bacterium
CAATCCCGACATAAAAAGTTTCGCGAATATCGGCAAGATCTTCACGACGTCTTTTTTCGGCGGCAAGCACTATTACCGCCCGATGGTCGCTTTAAGCTTTATGACCGAATACCATTTCTTCGGGCTGCGTCCTTTTTTCTACAATTTGACGAACCTGGCCCTCCATTTAGCCGTTGCGCTAACGGTCTTTTTTCTGATATTCATTCTTCTTGAAGACCGCGCGGCCGCTTTTTTCACGTCGCTGCTCTTTGCCGTCCATCCGGTTCATTGGGAGGCCGTCGCCAACATTCCCGGCCGGGCGATCATCTTAAGTACTTTCTTTACGGTCAATGCCTTTTTCTTTTTCTGCCTGTCAGAAGAGAAGAGGCGGGGTGCTTTTTTGTACGGGCTGTCGCTGGTATTTTTTACGTGCGGGCTCCTCTCCAAAGAGTCCGCCGCGATGCTGCCGGTCCTTTTGTTAAGTTATATGTTCTTCTCGGAGAAGGGAGCCAAAAGGTATCCGCTTGCGATCCCTTACTTTCTTATTATCGCGGCTTATATCGCTTTGCGAAAGGCCTTAGGGGTCATGGAGACCTACCCGTGGCGTTCTTTCGGCGAGCACGCGCTGGGGATTGCGACCTTTTTAAGAGCGGTCCTGACCTATCTGCGCCTTTTGGTCTGGCCGGCAGGCCTGCATTTCGACCGCGCCCAGGAAATGTTCCTGAATTTCAGCGACCCCGGCCTGTTCTCGACATTGATCGCTTTTCTGGCGCTGGGGGTTGTCCTTATCAAATTCAGAAAACGGCTGCCGGGATATGTCCTTTTCTTTGTCTCGTGGTTCTGTATCGAACTTTTTCCCGTCTCCCAGATCATTACGACGATCGGAGTGGGGCCCGGTTACATTTCGGCCGCCGAACATTTTCTCTACAGTCCCTCAATCGGCATCTTGATCCTGATCGTTCTGGGGGTCAAAAAAATATATCATCTTAACCGGGAGTCCGGCCTTTTATCGGCTAACGTGGTGCGCATTATGATCGCCGGGGGCCTGATTTCCTTAATGCTGGTCACCTCCTATCAGGAGATCTTCTCACGGACGGCCCTGGCGATGTTCAAGCGCACGCTTGAATATAACCCGAACAACGCGCGCATCCTTTTCTCGACGGGGATCGAGCTGGTCAAACGGGAGCGCTACGGGGAAGCCAGCCGGTATTTTCGCAGGGCTGTACAGCGCGAGCCGCTGCACATCTCTTACCGCATCGCGCTGAGCCGCGCGCTCTACGATCAGGGAAAGACCATTGAGGCGATCACGGTTCTCGACGGGATCGAAGCCGCGGGCGGGTGGGACCATCTCTTAAAGGATAATTTTAACGAGGCTTACAAAAAAGCTATCAATCAATATCAAGCCCTGATCCTGCGCGAGCCGAATAATGCCCGGGCGCATTACAGCCTCGGGACAATGTATTCCCGCACCGGGCGCATTGAGGAATCTGTTGAGCAATACAAGCGCGCGGTCGCCCTGAACCCGGATTATCGAGGAGCCCTCTTTAATTTAGCGTCGAGCTACGGGATCCTGGGGCAGGAAGATCAGGCAATCGAATATTACCGGCGCATGATCGCTGCCGGCGGTGAAAAAGACTATTTGGACCGCAACGCCTACCGGCATTTAGGGGAGATCTATCAGCGGCGGGGGGATAACGCCCGAGCGCGGAAATATTTTAAGAAGGAGGAGGCTCTGAAGTAACCACGATGATCAAATTATTGACTGACACAAACAATCGAAATTTCCTCAGGCTCTGGCTCGCGCAGGTGATCTCGCAATTCGGCGACCGCGTCCATCAGATGGCGCTCGTGGGGCTCATCGCCGAGCGCACGGGAGTCTCGACGAGCAATCTGGCCAAGCTCATGGCCTTTACCATCTTGCCGGTCTTTGTGATCCAGCCGTTCGCCGGGGTCTTTATCGACCGGTGGGACCGCAAGACAACCCTTTTTGTCTGTGATATCGGCCGGGGGCTTTTAGTGCTTTTGATCCCGTTCGTTTTTATCCATAGGGAAGCGATATTGCCCATTTATATTATTGTGTTTTTGGCCTTCAGCTTCAGCCGGTTCTATGTGCCGGCGAAGATGTCGATTATTCCGGACATCGTCGACAAAGAACATTTGATCACCGCGAATTCGTTGGTGACCACGACGGGGATGATCGCCTCGGTCTTAGGCCTCGGTT
Organism: Candidatus Omnitrophota bacterium; assembly: GCA_023140095.1. Next base: position 2,201 of record JAGLMJ010000106.1, read on the forward strand.
TAGGCGGACTCATGATCGAAAAGCTCGGCGCGCGTAACGGCTTCATTGTGGATGCCATTACGTTCTTCGTATCGGGCGCGATGATCTTTACGATCGTCACGCCGAAGAAGATCAGGATCTCCAAGATGATCATTCTTGAGAAGGGAAAAAGGATCGTGGCCGATATCAAGACGACGTTCTGGCAGGAATTCATCGAGGGGTTCAGGTACCTTTTTAAACAAAAAGAGATCCGGTCCATTGCCGAAATGTTCTTTGTGCTGCTTGCGGCGGTGGGCTCTATTTATGTTGTGGGCATCGTCTTTATCCAAGAGGCTTTTCACAGCAAGACCATGCACTTGGGGTCCGTGGCGGTCTCTTTATGCGTGGGCCTGTTTTTGGGTGTTCTGATCTACGGAAAATGGGGAAAGAAAGAGCATTGGGATAGGACCATCTTTTTCTGTCTTTCCGCCGGCGGGATCATGATGGCCGTGTTTGCCGCCGTTGTGCATCATTATCCGGTCATTTGGTTCGCGATGATCCTGGCGATGTTCTTAGGGATGGTCGTCGGGCCCATTTTCATCGCCTCGTATACAATGGTGCATATTCTCTGCGACGAGAAAATGCGCGGCAAGACATTCTCGGCTCTGGAGATCGTGATCCATTTCGCCTTTCTGGTCGCGATGCTGGCCAGTTCCTGGATAACGAAGTTCGTGGCCGAAGTATCTGTGTTGACCGGCGTTGGCGTGATCGTTATGGTTATCGGGCTTATCGGGTTTATCAAGGCGCGCAGGGGCGGGTTTGCATTTAGTGAGCAAAACGTGGCATAATTGAATTGGTGGCGAAGCCGCCAATTCATCCTGAGCGAAGTCAACAGAAGCTTGACGGAGTCGAAGGATCTTAGTTGAGACAACAAATGGAAAAACTGGTAAAATGATATTTTCATAGTCTTAATAGAAAGGGAAACTCTTTATGTTAAAATTCGCGGTTTT
>JAGLMJ010000107.1 GCA_023140095.1 Candidatus Omnitrophota bacterium
ATCCATGACAAAAAAACGGGACGCCTCATCCTGAAAGCCGAAGTCACACTTGTCAGCCTCAACGAAAACTTTAAAACAACCCCGATCCCCGAAGATATTAAATCCTTGTTAGCTTAGATTCCCCTTGTCATCGTTTAGCGATAATGCTAATATATGCTCTAATTACTATTAGTATTACTACCCCGAAGGGCCTTTCATGATCTCAGAAAAAGATGTTCAATATGTCGCCGGGCTTGCCCGCATCCACCTCAAAGACGAGGAAGCAGGCCGCTTAACAAAAGACCTTGAGAAGATCCTCGACTATATCAATAAGCTCGATACCTTAGATGTCGCCGATGTCCAGCCGACAAGCCATGTTTTACCCCTGAAGAACGTCTATCGGGAAGATAAGGTCAGGCCATCCCTGACCCAGCAGGAGGCGCTTAAAATTTCCGTCGAACAGCACGAAGGCTCCTTCAAAGTCCCAAAGGTCATTGAATAAGAATGGAATTGAATAAACTCACAGCTCACGAGCTTCTTGACCTCATCAAGAACAAAAAAACTACTCCGCAAGAGATCCTCGATTCTGTCCACGAGCAGATCCGGAAATCGGATAAGGATGTCAATGCCTATGTCCGATTGAACGGGAACAAGGCCGATACCAAAGCGGCTGACGAGAAATTGACTCCCATCCCGATCGGTATTAAGGACAACATGTGCATTCTCGATCAGGAGACCACATGTTCCTCCAAAATCCTTAAAGGGTTTAAAGCCCCTTATGATGCCACGGTCATTGATAAGTTGAAAAAGTCCGGCGCGATCCTCATCGGCAATACCAATATGGACGAATTCGCTATGGGCTCGTCGACCGAAAATTCCTGTTACGGAACAACGCACAATCCCTGGAAACTTGACTGTGTCCCCGGAGGTTCAAGCGGAGGGTCCGCCGCGGCCGTAGCGGCCAACGAAGCCATTTGGGCCATCGGGTCGGATACGGGAGGATCGATCCGCCAGCCGGCATCGTTCTGCGGCGTCGTCGGATTAAAACCGACTTACGGGCGCGTGTCGCGTTACGGTCTGATCGCTTTTGCTTCGAGCCTTGATCAGATCGGCCCGATCACCAAGGACGTGACCGACTCCGCGTTGCTTTTGAACATTATCGCGGGCTACGACGAGCGCGACTCGACGTCCGTCGACATGCCCGTACCGGATTATACACAGGCTTTAAAAACGGACGTCAAAGGCCTGAAGATCGGCATTCCAAAAGAATATTTTGTCGAGGGATTGGACCCGGAAGTCAAAGATGCCGTGATGGCGGCTATTGAAGTCCTCAAAAGTAAAGGAGCCACCTTCAAAGAAGTTTCCCTGCCGCATACGGAATACGGCATCGCAACGTACTATATCACGGCCACGTCGGAGGCCAGCTCGAATCTCGCCCGTTACGACGGCGTCCAATACGGGATCAGAAAGCTTGCCCAAAAGACACGCAAGTCGCTGCTTTTAGACATGTACGATGAAACCCGTGATATTGGCTTTGGCGCGGAAGTCAAGCGGCGCATCATGCTCGGGACCTATTCGCTGTCATCCGGTTATTACGACGCTTATTATCTGAAAGGGTTAAAGGTGCGCACACTCATTAAAAATGATTTTGACAAGCTTTTTTCGGGCTTTGATGCCATTATCGGGCCGACATCGCCGACGACGGCATTTTCGATCGGCGACAGGGTCAATGACCCGTTAAGCATGTACCTGTCAGACGTTTATACCGTATCGGCTAATCTTAGCGGCATTCCGGCTATTTCCGTGCCGTGCGGTTTTTCAAAAGAGAACCTTCCGGTCGGTTTGCATATCATGGCAAAACCGTTCGCCGAAGAAATGTTATTCCGTATCGCTTATACCTACGAACAGAACACTGATTGGCATAAACAAAAAGTCGCATTATAGACCATGGCCCAAACAGCAACACAAAAATACGAAACCGTTATCGGATTGGAAGTTCATCTCCAATTCGACACCGAAACAAAGATCTTCTGCGGATGCGCCAATAAATTCGGCGAAGCCCCGAACACATTGACCTGTCCGGTCTGCCTCGGCCTTCCGGGATCTCTTCCCGTCGTCAATGCCAAGGTCCTGGAATACGCCATGAAGGTCGGGCTCGCGCTCAACTGCACCATTAATCTTTTCGTGAAATTCGACCGGAAGAATTATTTTTATCCGGACTGCCCGAAGGCCTATCAAATTTCCCAATTCGATCTTCCGATCTGCAGTAACGGACATCTTATGATCGAAACAGCCGGCGGAGAGCCTAAAAAGATCCGCATTAACCGCGCCCACCTTGAAGAGGATGCCGGAAAATTGATCCATGACGATGCGAACAATTGCAGCTTGGTCGATTACAACCGTACCGGCACGCCGCTATTGGAAATTGTCACCGAACCGGACCTGCGTTCGGCCGAAGAGGCCTATCATTATTTGCAGAAGCTGAAACTGATCCTTCAATACTTGAACGTCTCGGACTGCGACATGGAAAAAGGGAGCCTGCGCTGCGACGCCAATATTTCGATCCGTCCGATGGGCGAAACAGAACTTGGAACAAAGACCGAATTAAAAAATATGAATTCTTTTAAAGCCGTGAAAGCGGGTCTCGAGCATGAGATCGATCGCCATAACGCTACGCTCGAATCAGGCCAACACATCGTCCAGGAAACACGGCTTTGGGACGAAGCGCGCGGCATGACCTTTACCATGCGCAGCAAAGAAGAGGCCCATGATTACCGTTATTTTCCCGAGCCCGATCTTGTTCCCTTCATGATGGAAAAAACCGCTATCGAAGCCGCCAAACAGTCGCTCCCGGAGCTTCCGGAAAAAAAGCGGGAACGCCTCACGGAACAATACAAACTTGCCCCCTATGACGCCAATATTCTCGTCCAGGATCCTGACCTCGCTGCTTTTTTCGAGCAATGCAGCGAACATTACAAAGACACCAAAAAGATCTGCAACTGGATCAACGGCCCGTTGATGAAAGAACTTAACGCCCGCAAGACCAAGATGCCGGACATTGACTTAAAGCCCAAAGATTTCGC
>JAGLMJ010000108.1 GCA_023140095.1 Candidatus Omnitrophota bacterium
TCAAGATCATTGCCGAGAACTTCAAACGCAGCGGGATGGATGCCTTGATCACTGTCGGCGGGGAGGATACGTTGAAGATCGCGCTTCAGCTTTTGCGTGAGCATGCTCTTCCAATCGTCGGGGTCCCGAAATCCATCGACAACTCGCTCTCAGGCACGGATTATACGTTCGGTTTTGATACGGCGGTTAATATCGCGACCGAATGTATCGACCGTCTTCACACAACGGCCGAAAGCCATCATCGCATTATTGTCGTTGAGGTGATGGGCCTTCATACGGGTTGGAATGCGCTTGAGGCGGGGATCGCCGGCGGGGCGCACTATATTCTTCTTCCGGAATTTCCGATCGAGATCGAAAAAGTGTGCGCGTCTCTTCGCGCCCGCCATAAACGGGGGAAGAGTTTCAGTATTATTGTTGTCTCCGAGGGGGCGCAGATCAAAGGATACTGTACGGAAGATCTGGATAAGAAGTTCAGAGGAGGACGGCATCGTATCGGAAGGATCGGCGAGGCGCTTGCCGATCTTATCGAGGAAAACACCAGTTATGAAACGCGCGTCAGCGTTTTAGGGCATATTCAGCGCGGCGGCGTTCCAACCGCTTATGACCGGATCATCGGGACGCGTTTTGGTTTTAAAGCTGTTGAGCTGGTTAAGGAAGGCAAATTCGGGAAGATGGTCAGCCTCCACAATAATAAGATCAGTTATGTGAGTATCGAAGATGCTGTTAAGGAACGCAAAACGATCGATTCGGATCTTATGGAAATCGCTAAAGTATTTTATGCATAAAGGATAAAGATATATGAAAAAGGCTATTGAAAATATTTTTAAAGAATCGATCCAGGTCAAGCAAGATGCCCTTGCCGAAAATAAAGATGAGATCATCGCCGTTATTAAGGCGGTGACCAGCGCGCTTAAAAAGAACCGCAAGGTTATCCTTTTCGGGAACGGGGGATCGGCCGCGGACAGCCAGCATATGGCCGCTGAATTGATCGGACGTTTTCAAAAAGAGCGCAAGGCCCTGGCCGCGATCGCGCTGACGACGGACACGTCGATCCTAACGGCTTTGAGCAATGATTACAGCGTCGATATTATCTTTGCCCGCCAGGTCGAAGGGCTCGGGCAAAAAGGAGACGTTGCCATCGGGATCTCAACAAGCGGAAATTCGAGGAATGTGATCGAAGGGATCAAAACGGCGAAACGCTTAGGATTAACGACCGTATCGCTGACCGGGTGCGGCGGGGGAAAACTGGCAAAACTGACGGACATCAGCCTTATTGTCCCGTCGAAGGTGACAGCGCGAATCCAGGAATCCCATAGTTGCATCGCGCATGCGGTCTGCGAACTGGTCGAGGATCAATTTTAGACATGAATACGCAAACCAAGATTGTCAAACTGCCGACGCTTAAGAAAAAGATCCGAGCGTTGCGTAAACTCAAGCGCAAGATCGCCTTTACCAACGGATGTTTTGATATCCTTCATTTAGGGCACGTCAGTTATTTGCAGGAGGCGAAAAAAGCGGCTGACATTCTGATTGTCGGATTGAACAGCGACCGCTCTGTGAAAAAGATCAAAGGGCCTAAGCGCCCTATTGTTGATGAGCGATCGCGCGCGGCGGTTTTAGCGGCTTTAGCTTGTGTGGATCATGTCGTGCTTTTTGACGGGGAAACGCCGATCAAATTGATCGAGGCGGTTAAGCCGGATATTTTAATTAAAGGGGCTGATTGGAAGGGAAAAGGGGCCGTCGGAAGCGAAAGTGTGAGGGCCTATGGCGGCAAGGTCAAATTCATCAAATTTGTTAAAGGGATCTCGTCGACAGGGATCATGAACCGTATTGTCAAGCGTGCGTAAAGACAGCGACAAGAGATTTGACCGCGTGATAGACGCGAACTTTAATCGCGCGAAAGAGGGTTTAAGGGTTTGTGAAGATGTTTGCCGATTCGTCCTTGATGCGAAGGGTCCGACACGGAGTTACAAGACCGTCCGGCATCAATTGACGCAAACGCTTTCCGGGCTGAAGATCCATGACGTGATCCGGTCGCGGAATATCGAGAGGGACGTGGGGCGCGCCTCGACGCCCGTCGAATTTAAACGCAAGAGCGCTACGGATATTTTTTACGCGAACTCCCAGAGGGTCAAGGAATCAATACGCGTCCTCGAGGAATTCGCGAAATTACGCGATAAAAAGGCCGCCGAAGATTTAAAAAGGCTTCGTTACAGGGTTTATGCACTTGAAAAAAATGTCATTGAACGATGCTAGGTTGTACTTGATCCTGGATAGAAGTGTCCATTCGTATGAAAAGCTCTTTGAAATTGCTAAGAAGGCTATGGTCGCGGGCGTCGATGTGATGCAGCTGCGCGATAAGACCGGGCAGGCCAAAGAGATCCTGGATTTTTCACGGCGTATTTTAGGCATGACTAAAGGCCGGGTTCCTTATATTATCAATGACCGCGTGGACCTGGCGATGGTCAGCGGCTCGTCGGGAGTTCATCTCGGGCAGGACGATGTGCCGCTTGTTGAGGCGAGAAAGATGTTTGGGGAGGACGCCTTGATCGGCGTTTCCTGCCAAACGTATGAACACGCGCAAAAGGCAGAGAGGGACGGCGCCGATTATATCGGGTTCGGTTCTGTTTTTAAGACATTGACCAAGCCGGACCGCCAGCCGTTGGATACCGGGCTTCTTAAAAAAGTTTTTCAAGATATCAAGATCCCTGTTTTTGCGATTGGAGGGATCGATCTTACAAATGTTATTCAGCTTAAAAACATCGGGGTCGACCGGGTCGCTGTTTGCCGGGCGGTTTCTCAGGCAGAAAATATTGAAAAAGCGGTTCGGCAATTTAAGACAAATATCGCGCGAACGGCTGTTACACGATAGACAGGCGAGGGTAATTCAATGGTAGAATGTAAGCTTCCCAAGCTTAATACGCGGGTCCGATTCCCGTCCCTCGCTCCAGTATAGTACGTAACGTAGTTTGGTTTAAATTGCATCAACATAATATCACCAGATTATCCGTCGAGAGTAATTTTTTAGGAATCGTGAGAAATTAAACTATCCT
>JAGLMJ010000109.1 GCA_023140095.1 Candidatus Omnitrophota bacterium
GACGGCACATTGTTTGATGCCGAGGTCAGTCTCAATCTGGTAGAGTTATCAAACGGCCCACATCTCCAGGCTATGGTCAGAGACATTACCGAGCGCAAAAAGTTCGAAGAGGATATTCAAGCCAAGGAATCGTTCATGACGAACGTTTTCTCCAGCACGCAGGACGGGATAAGTGTCCTGGATAAAGATATGAAGATCATGCGTGTTAATCCGAAGATGGAGGAATGGTACGCGCATAAAATGCCCCTTGTGGGCAAGAAGTGCTTCACGGCTTACCATGGCAGGAGCAAAGGTTGTGAAGTTTGTCCGATGGTCCAAGTGCTGAAGAATAAAAAACCTGCTTATGAGGTTGTCCCGAAAGTCGGTCCGAATAAAAATATTTGCGGCTGGCTGGATCTATATGCCTTTCCTCTTTTAGACTCGAAATCCGGAGAAATGCTGGGCGTCATTGAATACGTTCGTGACATCACCGAACGCCGGCAGGCGGAGGAAGACTTAAGACAGGCCCTTTGCGAAAAAGAAACCCTTCTTAATGAAGTACACCATCGCGTAAAGAACAATCTTCTTACTTTGTATTCACTTGTCAATCTGCAGCAAATTTCGTTGCGCGGTAAAGAAGAGGATGCAGAAAGGGCGCTAGAGGATACCAAGCAGAGAATATCCGCTATGGGAAGAGTCCATCGGATGCTTTATGCGGCAAAGAATTTCTCCGAGATTGATTTCTCAGAATATATTCGATCGCTGATCGATGAAATAAAAATAACATACGGCACGTCTGAATGCCGGATTGAAGTTGGGTCAGACCTTCAACCTATTGTGCTTAATATCGATACGGCTATTCCGTGCGGGCTTATTATTAATGAATTGCTGGTCAATGCGTATCGACACGCGTTTCCTGATCAAAAAGAGGGCCGCATTGATGTTTCGCTAAGAAGTAGGGGTAAGAATATCGAACTGAAGGTGCAAGATGATGGTATTGGTATTCAGGGAAATCCTTTATCGGAACAAAGTAAAACCTTAGGATTGAGGTTGGTTACAATGCTAAGCCAACAATTGAGCGGAAAAATTTCCTACAAAGGGAAAAAGGGTTCGCTATTTACCATTGTTTTTAAAAATGCTACAATAGGAGCCAATGGAGATGATTAAGGGGGATGTCATGACAAAGAGAGTGCTCATTGCAGACGATGATTATATTACGGCAGAAATGTTCAAGGAGGCTATTGAGAATTTGGGGCATGAGGTTATCGCGGTTGCGCATAACAGCGAGGATGCCATAAGTAAGGCTTATGAACTATGTCCGGATGTTGCCTTTCTGGATATCAAGATGGATTACCGGATCGCGGGCATACATGCGTCTAACTTGATCAAAGATAAATTTCCGCAAATAAAGGTGTACTTTCTGACAGCTTATGCGAAGGGTGTTTTTCACGCGGAGCTGGTCAATGCCCAGTATGATGGGTACATCGATAAACTAAAATTCATGGATATTGTGGATAAGATCCTGCAATAATGAGATTTTCCTTGTCGGGAAGTCATAATATGATAAATCTCTGTAACTTAATAAGTTGCAGGGATTTTTTTATATTTCCGTTAGTCTTTCAGAATGAAAGCGGTATAATGGACTAAAAAGGGGCTGTTTGGTCATTGAATTAGGCTTAAGCATTTCAGGGTATTTGACGGATTAGACCGGTTCTCAGATCGTTCTTGATCCTATATGTAAAAGTAAAAAGGAGGAATCATCGTATGAATATGGTTGACATCTTAAAAAATGCGGTTGAAAAAGGAGCCTCGGATATTCATATAGCGACGGATACAAAACCGATGGCCCGTATTACCGGGGATATTGTCGCGCTGGATTTTCCTGAACTGACCTCTGAGGATATTGACAAGGCTATAAAGGAAATCATTCCTGAATCCATGAACGAGAAGTTTGATCAGGGAGATGAAATCGATTGCGGCTTTTCCATCAAGGATGTTGCGCGTTTCCGGGTCAATATTTATCAGGAAAAGAAAGGATGGGCAATAGCTTTTCGTGCGATCTCCGATAAGATCCCGTCGGTCGAAGACATCGGCATTCAGGAGTCGATCATTAATCTGACAAAAATACCAAAGGGGTTGATTTTGGTCACGGGGCCGACAGGCAGCGGAAAAAGCACATTGATCGCCTGTCTGATCGATCTGATCAATAGGGAGAGAAAGTCGCATATTATCACGATGGAGGATCCGATCGAGTATCTTTTTGAGGACCGCAGTTGTATTGTCAGCCAGAGAGAGATCGGCAATCACAGTGGAAGTTTCGCTAACGCCTTAAAATATGCGCTGCGCCAGGATCCCGACATTGTTCTCGTTGGAGAAATGAGGGACCTGGAGACGATCTCTATGGCCCTGACCATGGCTGAGACCGGCCATCTGGTTTTTGCGACGCTGCATACAACGGATGCGGCGCAAACGGTCGACAGGATTATCGATGTCTTTCCCGCATTCCAACAGCAACAGGTGCGCATGCAGCTCTCAGGATCTTTGCGGGCGGTCATCAGCCAGGAGCTTCTTCCCAATATTGAGGGGACCGGCCGGGTAGCAGCCCGGGAAGTGATGATCGTTAATTCTGCCATAGCTAATTTAATTCGGGAAGGCCAGACGCATCAGATCTACAGTGCCATTCAGACCGGAAAAGGTGTCGGGATGCAATCGATGGATAATGCGCTTGCGGACCTGTGCCGGGATGGGTTGATCACGTATGAAGCGGCTGAAGCTAAATCAAATAATCCGGATGCGCTGAAGGCCTATTTATAATCAACGAGGCGCGTTTAAAGCGTATTTGATGGAGGACCTCTATGTCTGATGTATCGAAAGTAAAACAGATCAGGCTTTTCAGCAACATTGATGAAAAGATACTGGAGTCGTTAGCGCCTGCATTAAAGGAGGAGCGTTTTAAAGACGGGAAGATCATTTTCAGTGAAGATGATCTCGGAGATGAAAG
>JAGLMJ010000011.1 GCA_023140095.1 Candidatus Omnitrophota bacterium
TCCCCGCCTTCGCGGGGATGACAGTATGTCGCAATAAGCTAATTTAGACAGTTATGAAGTTTTACAACTCTGATAAAATATATTGAAAGGAGACCATATGAGCAAAAAAACAATGGAACGTAGGGACTTCTTAAAAAGAATGGGATGCCTTGTTCTGGGGGTCTTTTTGATGCCGCTGACACGATTCTTCCAAGAGAGAAAAGCATCTCAAACTGGTTTACCGATGAGAGAAGCAAGGCATTATACATCAGGCGATAATTTAGCCGGATAAAGAAGGATCCAGACCGCGGCGTTGATCGCAACACACAAAAACGCCACGGCAAAGATCCCATAAAGCGGGATCAACAACGTCCCCGTCACAAGAGCCCCAAGCGCCGCCCCGAAAACGTCCAACGCATAGAGAGTGCCCGCCGCCTTTGCCGCCCCCTTCTCCTCTTTAGACCGATACGCATGAACCAAATGCGTTGCCAAGGGATATTGCAAACCTCCGATAAACCCGGCGATCGCGGGAAGACTCGCGAATACAGTCGCAAAGACCCCCAAAAGCTGCGGTGTCGTTGAGACATCCCGGAAAATAATAAAAACGAACGGCAGGATAGCCGGATAAAGAACGATCGCGCATTGCGCCTGCTTGTAAGCCCGCGCAACACCGGCAGGCCTATCGCGAATAATGCGCTGGGCAACCATTGTCCCGAAACACAACCCCGCCATGAACGAGGCCATGATCAGCCCTATCTTATAATACGCGTATCCGTAAAGCGTTTGAAAAGCGAGGATAACGATCAGCTGGAAAATAATTTCCGAGAAACCTGTCGTTACAATCGAAAGCGTGACCGGCGCCGTCGGCGAGACCTTCCTGAAGCCCCACCCTCCTAGAAAAATAAGAACCGGCAGTAATAAAAGATAATGAAACTTTAAATGCTGGACCTTGGCAACAATGTTCTTAAAAGTTGTATTAAAATGCATCGACCAAAGAACAATGTCATATAAATAAGTGATCGGGTGCGTATCTGTATTTAACGCTCCCTCTTCGCTTAAAACATCTTCAATATAGCTGATCCTATCCGGGCTTAATTTAAACGGCAGGTAGTACTCGCGAATATGTTTTGTCTCAACCCCGCGCGCTCTTAAGCGGTCAACCAAGACCTGATGGTCATAGGTTAAAACGCCGCTCTTCACACAAGCCAGAAAAATATTTGTATCTCCGGGGATCGATTTGACATCGGTAAAAACCTCTTTTAACGTCGTATTGATAGAACGCAAGAACGTGCGGGTCTCTTCATTGAGGTAATTTTCCGATGAGGAAACGCTTAAGGCCAGGATCCCTTTGGACTTAAGAACCTTATGAACTTCCCTGAAGAATTCAAGGGTATAATACCGGTTGATCAAAGCCGTATACGGGTCAGATAAGTTGACAATGACCACATCGTACTTCTTTGAGGTTTGCTTGACGAGCCATCGCGCGTCCGTATGGATTATATCAACGCGCTTATCGCTTAAAGGCCGTGTATATCTCGCCGGCAAATGTTTTTTCGAGACATCGATGACCTTCGGGTCTAATTCAACATAGTCGATCTCAACGCCCGGATGCTTTAATATTTCTTGCAAACCTCCGCCCATGCCGTTGCCGATCAGAAGAACCTGCTGTGGGTCAGGATGCTCAAGCAACGGAAAATGGACGCTCTCTTCACTGGAGAGTTCATCCCGCGTAGCATAAGAAAACAGGCCGTTTTGATAAAGGCTATATTCTTCGCCGGTCCGGGTCATTGTGATATTCCCATAGATCGAATCCGTCACGGCAACCACTTCCAATCCTTCCCATTGCCGTGCGCGCGTCCACCGGTCGATCCCGTCGATCAAACCGGAAAAAAGCATAATGACCGTCACTAGAATAAGGGCCACTTTGCTAATATAGAGAAAACTTTTTCGTTTATGGAGGACGGTCCCGACCGCCAAGTTGGCGGTGCCCATCAAAAAAGCAATATGCATTGCCGGCAAAACATGGACCAAAAGAAAGGAGAACGCGACACCTCCGATGGCCGCGCCGGCCGACTCCCAGAAATAAACGGTTCCTATTCCGTACGTCTTCTTCTCCTCCTTTTCATCCCTGTCGAGAAAAAGACAGATCATCGCAAAGAGCCCCCCGAAAAACAAGGTTAAAGGAGCTACCACTAAAAAGGAAGAAACGCACATCGGAATGATCCCGATGATCTCGCCGGTCTGAATATGCATGAATTGTTTTATATGGCGTGCTGCCATGACCGTAGCCGGTAGGATAAAATAAATGGCCCCCTGGAGGATCCCGACAGCATGGGCAGGGTTCTTTATGTAAGGACTAAGAGAACTGGCCGCGTAACTTCCAATGGCAACCCAAAATAACCAGCTGGCCAAAATAACAGCATAGGCCATTTCATTGCCGTAGAAGACCGTGATCAGTTCCCGTAGAAGGAGGACCTGACCGGTAATGGAGGTAACCCCAAGAACAAAGGCGGATACTGCGATGCGGGTATCTCGATTCTTTTTGACTGGATCGATCATTAACCTAGAAAGATTGCAAAATAAGAGCCCCTTGAGGGCTCAACGGGCTTTTTTGTGACTACAATATATTTGTCCGAAACAGAATTCTATACCTATCTCCGGGACAGGTCCCGGATACGTTGATTGAGGGCCCTATTCCTGGCCTTCACTGCTCGTATCTGGTCTCTTACAAGTCTTTTCTGCATTTGCTGAGCGGCCTTGTTTCTCCGGATTATATCTTTGGTATTGTCATTGGTGATCCGGTTTAATTCGACCCCACGTATCTGGTCTGCCTGTCGGCTTTTAAGGTTCGTTAAAAGATCCCTGGTTTTACGGATAAAATCTCTAACCGCTCTCACTAGATCATTACCGCGGATGATCTCATTCGTCTGCCTTCTCTGCAGGTCCAGGTCCCGATGGATCGTAAAACCGCTCCCTGTACGTTCAATGGTGAAATTGCAATTAATGTTGACAAGATCAGCATCAGCGGGCAAAGGCCAGAAGCCAACGACCGCAATAATGAATAAAATACTAACTTGTGTTTTTATCATTTTCTGTTTCATTGCCCTAGACTACACCATTGTCCATACATTCGTCAACATAATAAATTATTCCTTCTCATTCAAGAAAATCGGGCAAAAATGCAGGTGCCCTGCCTCTATTCATTCGCCAGGAGAACCCCCTTGCATCTGATTACGGTAATATTCAACACATTTTGCGCACAGGCCGTCTTTTTGTACCCAGTCAGGATGATTGGCCCGGATCTCTTCCATAATATGGCCTTCTGTATGATCGATATAAACTAAAAGGTCATCCTTAACATGCTCGCCGCAAACACTGCATTTATATTCCATAATAATATTCCTCGTAAATAAGCTTTATTCTTCCCCTTTTCTTTCTTTTTCCTTTTTTCCGCGGTACATGATCTTCCACGGATTGATCTTCAGATCATAACTCAACTCTTCGAGATTAACGGAAAGGTCGTGCAAATTCGTGATCGTATCATCAATCTTTTTCTCATTCGTCATCAAACGCTCATTCGCGTTATGAACGATCGACGCAAGGTCCTTCATGGTTAGGTTGAGATTGGATACTGTCTCATCGAGAGCATCTTTATTCGTCTCCAGGCGTTCATCAAGATTGATCGAGATCGACTTAAGCCTTTGCGCGATCTCCTGGCCCTGTGAAAGTAAATGTTCGAAATCCGGCGGTTCCTGGCCGGCAATGACCGATCCCGGAGCGAGATAGACCCCGCCTTTATTGCCCGAAGTAAGCCCAATATATTTTTCCCCCATAAATCCGAGATTCTTGATATACGCCTTGGCCCCTTCCCGTAATCTCGCGCGATCATTAACCCGCAGGATCACTTCCATTTTGACATCCCCGTCGTCATCCTTGATCTCGATATCGTCGACGATCCCCACTTCAAAACCATTGAACATGACCGGCGAGTTGAGATTCACTCCGTCAACGTTCGCAAACTGGGCCTTGATCATATAGTCTTTCGTCGACAAATTGAATTTCCCCGTCTTGATCGTCAAGACCGCCAGTAAAATGATCACACCCGTGACCATCAACCCGATCCTTGTCTCATTATTCATTTTCATAAACGGCTCCTAGCTTAATTGTATCGGCCCCTCTATTTCCCCTTTAATGAACTGCTGCACAATATCATTCTTTGAATTCTTGATCTGCTGTTTCGTGCCTACCTCGAGAAGCTTCCCCTGATAGAGCATAGCCACCCGGTCGGCAATACGAAAGACACTCTCCATGTTATGCGTAACGACAATGGAAGTCAAATTGAGTTTTCGGGTCAGGTCAAGAATGAGCCTGTCGATCACCGCGCACATAACCGGATCTAAACCGGCAGTCGGCTCGTCGTAGAAAACGATCTGCGGGTCCATGGCGATCGCCCGCGCGAGCCCCGCCCGCTTGCGCATTCCGCCTGAAAGCATGCTCGGCATATAATTCTCGAACCCCTGAAGGCCCACTAAGTTCAATTTCATTTTCGCAATGATGCTGATCACATTGGGCGTTAAGTTCGTATGCTCTTGCAGCGGCAAACTGACATTCTCTTCCACCGTTAGAGAATCCAGTAAAGCGGCAGACTGAAAACTCATCCCGAACCGGCGCTTAATGGATTCTTTCTCCTCGTCATTAAGCGTGCTGATCTCCTTGCCGTTAAAATACACTTGCCCGGCATTAGGTTTGATCCCTCCCGTCATGATCCTCAATAACGTGCTCTTTCCGCTGCCGGATCCACCCATAATAACAAATGTTTCCCCTTGATAGATATCAAGGTCAATATCCTCCAGCACTTTTAACCCTCCGAAGGATTTCTCCAGATCTTTAACTGATACAGCCACTTCGGCTTCAGGCATAATAAAACCTATCCGTAATTAATATCCCGAGAAATAGTATATTCCTGTCATGATCGCGTCGGCGACAATGATAAGGATAAAGCTTGTGACCACACTGATCGTCGTCGCCCTGCCGACGCCGACCGCGCCGCCGCGCGTCTTGAACCCCTGATAAGCGCCGACCATGGTAATGATGATCGCAAAAATAAATGATTTTGATAAACCCGTATAAATATCTTTGAGTGTCAGGAATTTCAGCGCCGTCTGAATATACAAGCCGGAATTAATCTTTAAATTATGCACTCCGATAATATATCCGCCCAGCAACCCGGAAGCATTTCCGATAACGGTTAAACAAGGAAGCATAATAAAAAGAGCAATGAATTTAGGAACAACCAGGTAGCGAACCGGATTGATCGCCATCGTATCGAGGGCCTCGACTTGCTCATTGACCTTCATCGAACCGATCTCAGCGGTGATCGCCGCCCCGACCCGGCCGGCAATGACCAGCGCCGTTAAGACAGGACCTAATTCGCGGCAGATCGAAATGGTCACCAAACTGGCCACGTAAATAAGCCCACCCATTTGAAGAAGTTGAGGCGCCGATTGCATGGCCAGAACGATCCCTGTAAAGAACATCACAAAAAAGACAATAACAACCGACTGGATCCCCATGAAGACCATTTGATCGGAGACGATCTGTACATGAAGCGGCTTTTTCTTTATGGGGCTCATAATCACCCAATAGATCGTTTGGGCAAAGAGGTGGGAAAAATCAATGAACACACGAAACCAACGCGTAACAACACTTCCTATGTGTTCAAAAAATTGCATCATGTTTTTATAAAAGCGCGGCCTATTGTTCTGCGGATTCGATCACTCTGATCGTTTTGATCAGCTCTTCAATGTTAAGCGGTTTGATTAAATATGCTTCGGCGCCCATCTCAAGGCCAATCTCAATATCTTTCAATTTGTTTCTGGAAGTCAGCAATATGATCGGGATATCCTTGGAGCCTTCCTCTGCTTTTAGGAGCCGGCAGAAATTAAATCCATTGATGATCGGCATCATCACATCTAAAATGATCAAATCGGGTTTCCGGGTCATCGCAAACTCTAAGCCTTCGGATGCCTCATTTATTGCCGTGACCTCATAACCGTTCTTCTCCAGATATTTCTTAATCAGCACGGTTATGGTCCGGTCATCATCCACGACCAATATTTTCCTGATCTTGCTTTTCCTTGCCATAAAACTATCCTTACTTTTTATATTTTAAAGACATACAACATTTCTAAGATGTCTTAATCCTAATGAAAAACCCAGACGAAAACAAGTAAAATATATATATTAAATATCCACTCTATCGCCCAGCCTGTCACAAAGATGTATCGATCCCATACTTTTTATACTCTTTCATTAGGCACCTATCCATCACGACTGTAAGGCCGGCTTCATGGGCTTTAGCGGCAGCAACATTATGGACGATCCCCTCCTGCATCCAAACGGTCTTCGCGCCGATAGCGATCGCTGAATCCACGACCTCGCCAACATCTTCGGGCTTCCTGAAAATATTGACCACATCAATTTTCTCAGGAACTTCTTCAAGAGACGCATAAGACTTCTCGTTAAGGATCTCTTTTGCTTTTAGCCTAACGGGAATGATCCTAAAGCCATGTTCCTGAAGGTAAGAAGCCACCCGGTAACTATCCGCTTCGTGATGGCGCGATAAGCCGACCACGGCGATCACTTTTGATGACTGAAAAATGCGTCGGATATCCTCATCAGTAGCATTATACTCCGGAACGTCATAATTTTTATCCATCGTTGGCCTCCTTCTATGTTTTAAGTCCCGTTCCCCGTCCCAGCAAGACTAAATTCACCGCCGTCAAGATCATCGCAAAGACGACCAGGATCATAAAGCTTACCAACACATTTACGTCGGAAAACCCGTGAAAACCATAGCGGAATCCGTTGACCATATACAAGACAGGGTTAAGTTTAGAGAGCATCCGCCAAAAAGGCGGAAGGTTGTCAATCGAATAAAACACGCCGCCTAAATAGATCATCGGGGTCATAATAAACGTCGGGAAGATTGATATATCGTCGAACTTCTTGGCAAAAATGGCATTCAGCAATCCGCCGAGCGCAAATACGATCGCCGTTAAAAGGACAAAAGAAAAAACGATCCCCAGGTTGTGGATCTGCGGACGGGTAAAGAGGATCGAGACCAGAAAAACAAGAAAACCCACAATGATCCCGCGCACCACTCCTCCGGTAACATAGCCGGCAATGATGATCTTATTGGACGTCGATGAGACCAGCAGTTCCTCAATGCTGCGCTGGAACTTCGAACTAAAAAAGGAACTGACCACGTTCATGAAAGAATTATTGATCACCGTCATCATGACCAGCCCCGGGATAATAAAGGACATGTAGCTGATCCCGTGAATATCCCTTATCTGCGAGCCGATAAACTTTCCAAAGATCAGAAAATATAAGGTCTGTGTGATAACCGGCGGGAAAAGGGTCTGCGGCCATATTCTTAAAACCCGCGTTACTTCTTTACGCACGATCGTCATATAGGCAATATATTGGGCATGTTCGATCATACGCCTCTCCCTATTTCTGTAGTAGAGTTAAGAATATTCAAGAATAATCTCTCAATGCGATTACCCTTCGGACGGAAATCGGTCACCACCATGCCTAATTGCGATAAATAGGCAATAAATTCGTTAAGCCTCTCTTCCTTGCTTAAGTCGACCTCAAACGTGTTTTCATCGACAACAATTGGATTATACCCCCTGATCCTTTCCAAAGAACGGATCGCGTCAACATGAACGATATAGGTTTCCTTGGCGACCAACTTGACCAAATTCTTCACGCGGTCGTTAGTAATGATTTGTCCATCTTTAATAATAGCCGCTTGCCGGCAAAGCTGTTCAACCTCCTCAAGATAGTGCGTGGTCAAAAGGACGGTGACCCCCTGCCCGTTGAGCTCGCCTAAGAACTCCCACATTGAATGCCTTAACTCCACGTCGACGCCGGCGGTCGGTTCATCTAAAATAAGCAACTTCGGCTTATTGACCAATGCCCGGACGATCATCAACCGGCGCTTCATCCCGCCTGAAAGATTCCTCGCGATCTGATCGCGCTTATCCCAGAGTCGAAGTTTCTTTAAATTCTTTTCCGCTTCGACAAACGCGGCCTTGCGGTCAATGCCAAAATATCCTGCTTGATTGACAACAATATCTAAAACCCTCTCAAATATGTTAAAGTTCATCTCCTGGGGAACGACTCCCATGATCTTTTTTGCCCTGTTATGGTGAATATCAATGTCATGATCAAAGATCTTTACCTGCCCCGACGTTTTATTGACCAAGCCGGTAAGAATGCCAATGATCGTTGTCTTTCCCGCGCCGTTGGCCCCAAGCAAGGCGCAAAAATCCCCCGACGTGACTTCAAGGTCAATGCCTTTCAATGCTTGAGTACCGTTGGTATATGTTTTGGTAAGGCCCTGTATGCTAATGGCATTCATAGAGGTATTTGCTCCCCGAGGAGGATCTTCGACAAAGGCGCGGCATCGATGCGCAGGCCCCCATCATGCTCGATCTTGATCGTATAGAGATTGCCCGGAACAAACATGGTGCCGGGCGCTTCGATCTGGGCATTTTTGATGCCTTTTAATTTGGCTTTTTTCGGATCAAGCGCGTACTCCCAAAAGTGCAACCAGAATTTGGCCTCAACCGGATTATATTGCTCCGTGAGTTGATACCCTCGAGGGACTTGGTTGATCCGGGCAATCTCATGTTCCTGGGTTTTTTTACCGTTAAGAACAAAGACTTTCCAGAACAAATAAGCGCTTTTTCCCTTTAATTGATCGCCCGCGCGGATATGGATATCATCAAAACGCACCACCAGCGATTGGAACTGAATAATATTTCCTAAAAAAGTAAAATATTTTGGTTTCAACGGTTTCCCTTTACTGTCATACTCGAGAAATTTGATCGTCGTATAGGTTTTTTTATCCACCTCGTTATAATTGACGCCGGTGACAAGGACTTCGGCCACTCTTGAATCGGCTTCAAGGCACGCAATGATCTGCTTCAAAATGGCGTTCTCGTAGATATATTGCGCGGCCATCCTGTAGGCCTGATATCCTAAGCCTGCGCAAAGAAAGATAATAATGATGCGTATAATAACTCGTGACTTTTTTTTCATATTTCCCCAAAAAAAATTAATTTCTAAAATCTTCTTTGCGTTTCTTTTTGATCCGATATTCAGGCGAGTCGGCCCACTCCGGCTTTACCGATTCCATAAAATACACCGCGGAACTATGCCCAACGAGGTGTAGGTTCTCACGCTCATAATAGACATCGAACCACCCCGCCGGCCTTAACGGAAATGAGTAATCCGGCTCCCCTATGTATCGTTGGACAAACCTTAACCGGCTCCCCTCTCTTCTTTTTCTGTTGCCGAAAGGCGATCCGAACTCTACCCCCGTATGCCTCCTTTGAAATACCTCCTCGATAAAAGAGACATTGAATAGATCGTCGACATCATCGCTCCTCTGAACCTTATATTCTCGAATGAGCTCATAAAAGTAATGCATGGCCGGCTCAATATCTTTCCTGTCCTTATATCCCTTAAGATAAATATAGTTCTTTGATAGTCCCGCTAATGTCACGGAATGTTTTTTCTCGGCATGCCTCCCGACCGGTATCCGCGTTCTGACAATACCCATCCAGTTGCCTTCCTTAGGGGCACCGGCCAATTCATAATCTTCTCCAAACATTTCCACAGCTTCGTAATCGCTTAAAAGAACCTCCTGCGCCTCCTTGCCTATGTGCTGATACCAGAAAAATAACGGATAATAATAATTTTTCCTATCCACCCCGTCAAATACCCCGTTGATATAATATTGCCTGTATTCCAATTCTCCCTCTTCATCATATCTCTCATAAAACCCGTTCAATCTTTCTTCTTTGACCATATATTCGTACTTTAGTGTCCCGTTCCTATAATATTCCCTGTGAATGCCGTCTCTTTTGCCTATCTGCTTTTGACAGAAACCGTTCGAACATGCCGTAAATAGGAATATTAAAATCGTTATGGCCTTGAGCATCATGGCTAAGCCCCTTTTATACTGGTTCTTAATCAAAATTTCGTATCATTGCCTTATTAACGTTCAATGGTTTTGATTGAACATTAATGATTGCAATGCTTAATGTTGGTTTAATAAAATTCAACAGTTTAACCACCAGAAAATCTCATTAAGAACCAGTATAGAAGAAGTATATCACTAATCCACACAGTAGTTAACCATTTTTCCTTGTTCTTCGCGCCTTTTCCCCTCCGAAAAATAAAACTGCCCCGACTTGAAGGTCGAGGCAGTTTTTGTTCACCAGAAAAAAAGCATTATCAATTTTTATTTTGCTTCTTGAAGCAGTGCTTTAATGTCCTTAAGAAGAGCGTGTGTTTTCCTCTGGTTTACGAGGACCTCTTTTAATATCGTTCGGTCGCTTTTATCTGTTATAAACGGAACTTGGCCTCCTTGGCTGTCATTCGCAGCCATAACATTTAAACTCAACATCAGAATAAATATCAAAGAGACACACCCAGCAATAATATAACCTAAATGTTTTTTTTGCATCTCATCCTCCTTACTTTGTGTCCTGCTCAACCGATTACCTTTTGAACCTCTGTTATTAATTCCTTGGAAGAAAAAGGCTTGCTCAGAGCCTTGTAGCAGCGTTCGCCAACAAGAACCTCGCAAGAGGCTTCGCTGTCCTTTTCACGCGTAATGATACCTGAAAGAAAAATAACCGGGATCTTGCCGGTCAAGGAATTCTCACTTAAAGCACGAACCGCTTCCGGCCCTTCCATGTCAGGGAGGATAATATCAATGAGGATAAGATCGGGAAGAAGCGTTTTCGCTTTCTCCATTGCGTCTTCAGCCGTAGTGACCGCGGTCACTTCATAACCTTCATTCGATAATGACTTAGCGATCAGGTCTAACAATGCTTCTTCATCATCAACAATTAAAATCTTTTTATTTTCCACTGATCTCTTCTCCTCATTTAAGAATTCTCACATAAAACCTTTTATCCGAGGAGGGATTAATGAACTCCCTGATAACTCTGGAGGATCTTCATATAATGCGCCCGCTCGAATGAATCAGGATTTTGGCATGATTTCTGGCTCATGCTGCCTTTCATCTGTTGAACAGATTCATATTGATGAACCTTCATCCATTCTTGCATATCTTTGAGGATATCGTTGACATATTCAATCCCGGTCTTAAGAAGGACAGAACAGAGCATCGTGACATCCGCCCCGACCATGATCATTTTAATGACATCCTGTGCATCATAGATGCCGCTTGTCGCGGCTAAGCTGCCCTTGATCTGTCCGTAAAGGATCGCGATCCACCTCAGCGGCAGGCGAATATCATGGGGCGTGCTTAATATCAAATTCGGCGTCACTTCTAAATTCTCCAGATCAATATCCGGCTGATAAAACCGGTTAAAAAGAACGACCGCATCTGCCCCGGCATCATCTAACTTCGTCGCCATATTGGCGATGGAACTAAAGAACGGGCTTAATTTAACGGCAACCGGGATCTTCACCGTCGATTTGATCGATCGAAAAATCTCCAAATAGTTTTCCTCGATCCTTTCGCCGGAAAGCGAGGGATCTGTCGGAACAAAATAAATGTTCAATTCCAAGGCATCAGCACCTGCTTCTTCCATGCGTTTAGCATATTTAGTCCAGCCGCCCGAGGAGAAACCATTCAGACTTCCTATGACCGGAATATTGACCATTTTTTTGGCTTTGCCGATATGCTCAACGTATTCGTTCGGGTCCAGGGCATAGGCTCCTGTTTCGGGTATGTAGGTCAATGATTCGGCAAAACTATCCGTTCCCAAATTAGAAAAATGTTCTGAAATCGCGCTCTCTTTGAGGATCTGCTCTTCAAAGAGCGAATGATTGACGATCGCGGCGGCTCCGGCATCCTGCATCCGTTTATAATTGTCCATACTCTTGGAAAGCGGCGAAGCTGATATCACGACAGGATTTTTTAATTTAAGCCCCATATAGGTCGTTGAAAGGTCCATTGTTCTCCCTATTCTTTTTTGTTCGTTAACCTTCAGAACTCTTCGGTGATTGAGAAGCCATTTGCTCATAAATCGCCCAGCGGTCATAAATATCCTGCTGCGCGAGTTTTAAGAGTTCTTTGGATTTTTCTGGATGACTTTTCTCTAACATTTTGAAACGATTTTCCTGGTCAGCGAGCTCTTTAAACGGAATCTTCGGCGCGGCGGAATCAAGCGTGAACGGGTTTTTCCCCTCCGCCGTAAGTTCAGGATTAAAGCGGAACAGCGGCCAGTATCCGGACAGCACGGCTGTTTTCTGGTCGGAAAATGCCGTCGTCATGTTGATCCCGTGGGCAATACAATGGCTGTAGGCAATGATCAGAGAAGGCCCGTCATACCGCTCGGCCTCGATGAATGTTCGCAGTGTATGCTCGTCTTTCGCCCCCATTGCGACGCTGGCGACATAGACATGACCATAAGTCATAGCAATTCTTGCCAGGTCTTTTTTAGGAAGAGGTTTTCCGGCAGCTGCAAATTTCGCGACAGCGCCGCGTGAAGTCGCTTTTGACGCCTGCCCGCCTGTATTGGAATAGACTTCCGTATCCAAAACAAGGATATTCACATTGCGCCCCTGAGCAATAACATGATCCAGCCCGCCGAAACCGATATCATAGGCCCAACCGTCGCCGCCAATGATCCAAACACTTTTCTTAACGAGAAAATCAGCGAGGCTTAAGAGTTGTTTGGCTTCCGGAGAATTATCATTAGCTAATTTCTTCTTTAATTCCTCGACACGCTCGCGCTGCGTAAAGATATCCGCTTCATCTCTTTGCTCAGCTTCGATCAGTTGTGTCGCCAGATCGCTTCCGATCGTCGATTCCAAGGTTTTTACCAATTCACAGGCGAATTCTTTTTGCTTATCGATGGTCAGGCGGAACCCAAAACCGAATTCCGCGTTATCTTCAAACAGAGAATTCGACCACGTCGGGCCGCGCCCGTCTTTGTTCTTCGTCCATGGCGTCGTCGGGAGGTTACCGCCATAAATGGAAGAACATCCCGTCGCGTTAGCGATAACCGCGCGGTCCCCGAAAAGCTGGCTCATCAGTTTGATATACGGCGTCTCTCCGCAAGCCGCACACGCCCCCGAGAACTCAAAAAGCGGCTCAAGGTTTTGAACACCGCGGATCGTCGTCATCTTGACCTTGGAGCGGTCTGTTTCAGGAAGACTGAGAAAGAAATCCCAGTTCTTACTTTCTTCTTTTCTTAAAGGCTGCTGCGACTGCATGTTGATCGCTTTTAACTTGGTCTCGGTCTTATTCTTAACAGGACAGATGTCCACACAGACCGCGCAGCCAGTACAATCTTCAGGAGCGACCTGGATCGTATATTTTTGCCCGGCAAATTCGCGGTCTTTCGCATCGACGGCCTTGAACGTCTCCGGAGCCCCTTCGAGTTCTTTAGGATCATAGACTTTTGCCCGGATCACCGCGTGAGGACAGACGGCAATACATTTGCCGCATTGAATACAAATACTTTCATCCCACACAGGGATCTCCTGAGTGATATTCCGTTTCTCCCAACAGGTCGTGCCTGTAGGATACGTTCCGTCGACGGGCATCGCGCTAACCGGCAGGTCATCACCGCAGCGGGCCATCATTTTGGCCGTTACTTCCTGGACAAATTTCGGCGCCTTCTCTGAAACAACCGGCGGTTTTTCAATGGTGCTGGTAACCTCCGCCGGGACATCAATCTTGTGTAAATTTTCCAGCGTCTGGTCAACAGCGACAAAATTCTTTTTGACGACCTCTTCGCCTTTTTTCCCATAGGCCTTTTGGATCGACGTCTTGATCGCCTCGATCGCTTCTTCTCTTGGAAGCACGCCGGAAATAGCAAAGAAACAAGTCTGCATGATCGTATTGATACGCGAACCCATGCCGGTTTCGCGCGCGACATGATAAGCATCGATCACGTAGAATTCGCATTTCTTATCGATGATCTGCTGCTGGACTTCTTTAGGCAGCTTATCCCACGTCTCATCCGTGCTAAAGGGGCTGTTCAAAAGGAACACGCCGCCATCGACGAGAGTTCCGAGAATGTCGTAGCGCTCCAGAAAGGCGAACAAATGGCAGCCGACGAAATTCGCGCGGCTGATAAGATACGGCGCGTGGATCGGCTGAGGGCCGAACCGCAAATGGGAAACAGTGACCGACCCGGACTTCTTGGAGTCATAAACAAAATACCCCTGCGCGTGGTTCGGTGTGTTCTCCCCGATGATCTTGATCGAGCTCTTGTTGGCGCCGACGGTCCCGTCGGAACCCAGGCCAAAGAACACCGCGCGCACGCCATCATCGCTTTCGGTCGTAAAATCGGGATCAAAATCTAAGCTGGTATTCGTGACATCATCATTGATCCCGATCGTAAAATGGTTTTTAGGATTACCCTTCGTAGCCTCATCAAAAACACCTTTGACCATCGCCGGCGTGAACTCTTTGGACGATAAACCATAACGCCCACCGATAATAGTGGGCGTGTTTTTAAATTTCTTGGATTTGTCGCTTTCATAGACGGCGTTGACGACATCCTGGTAAAGAGGTTCGCCGATGCTGCCGGGTTCCTTGCAGCGGTCCAAGACAGCGATGGCTTTCGTCGTCTCGGGCAGCGCGTCAATGAAATTCTCAATAGCGAACGGACGGTAAAGACGGACCTTCAGGACCCCGACCTTCTCTCCCTGTTGCGAGAGAAAATCGACGGTATCCTGGACCGTTTCGGCGCCGGATCCCATGATAATGATAACGCGCTCGGCATCGACCGGTCCGTGATAGTCGAAAAGATTGTATTGGCGTCCGGTCAGTCCGGCAAATTTGTCCATCGTCTTTTGAACGATCTGCGGACAGGCATTGTAATATGGATTCACCGATTCCCTGGCCTGGAAATAGACGTCAGGGTTCTGGGCCGTTCCTCGAAGGACCGGACGGTCCGGAGACAAGGCCCTCGCACGGTGTTCAAAAAGGAATTTGTCGTCGATCATCGCGCGGATATCTTCTTCGGTCAGCGGCTCGATCTTGGAAACTTCATGGGAGGTGCGGAACCCGTCGAAGAAATGGATGAACGGAATGCGGGCCTCAAGGGTTGCCGCATGGGCGATCAAAGCAATATCCATGACCTCCTGAACACAGTTTGAGGAGAGCATAGCATATCCTGTTGCACGTACCGCCATAACATCGGAATGATCGCCGAAAATGGACAGCGCCTGGGCGGCCAGAGAACGTGCTGCCACGTGGAAAACGGTTGGCGTCAACTCGCCGGCGATCTTGTACATGTTCGGAATCATCAAAAGCAGCCCCTGCGAAGCCGTAAAGGTTGTCGATAAAGCGCCTGTTTGAAGAGCCCCGTGAATAGCACCGGCCGCGCCACCTTCGCTCTGCATTTCTTGAACAAGAGGAACGGTCCCCCAAATATTTTTTTCGCCTTTGACAGCGCGCTGGTCGGCGATTTCCCCCATCCCCGATGAGGGTGTGATCGGATAGATCGCAATAACTTCACTGACTTTAAAGGCAATATACGCCGCGGCATCATTGCCATCAATAGTAATATTTGTTCGTTCTTGAGTGTTTTTCATAGCTTGATTAATTGCATCCTTTCTGGACTGTGACTGTAATGTAGGCATGATATTAATGATCCTTTTCTTTGGAATTATCCGAGGTTTTCGCAAACCCTCAATTGAATGGACTTAATTTTATCCCCATTATAAGTCTTTTAGGGCTTGCGTCAAGTATGATTATCGCCATTCTGAGGAAATTAAGGGGACACGAGACTTAATTCATAGGATCAAAAGGAGGAATTAAGTCTCGTGTCCCCTTAATTCAAATATTCCGGGCGCGATGGATGGCCTCTTCACCGAACTTATCCTTGATCAAATCGACCGCTTTATGGACTTTTTCTTGCTTTTCGGCAACCGGATCCTGAAAAAGGCTATCCTGAACATACGGGTCGTTAAAATTCGACATCCTCACCCCCAGCAGGCGGATTTTCATCGCGGGCTTGTAAAAAGCATCAAAAAGGTCTTTAGCCTGTTTATAGATATCATCGAAGAAATTGACCCTCTCGCTGAATGTCAGCGCCCGCGTTACCGTTTTAAAATTGCTTAAGCGCACTTTTAGCGTGACCGTTTTTCCTTTCAGCTCATATTTGCGCAGGCGCCGGGACACTTTTTCGCTTAAACGGGATAAAATTCCGTAAATTTGCCCCAGATCAGCCGCATCCGTCTCAAACGTATGCTCATGGCTGACCGACTTGATCTCTTCATCCACATAAACATCGCGTTCATCAATGCCGTTGGCGAGATCCGAGAGGTGCTGGCCGTGCACGCCGAGCCGCGCGTCCAATTCGGCAACAGGACATTGGGCCAATTCCCCGATGGTCCATATCCTCATGGCGTTGAGCGCCTTTTGCGTTTGCTGGCCCACGCCCCACAATTTCTCGATCGGTAAAGGCCATAAGAAATCAAGAACCTTACCGGGAAGGATCTCAAGCAGCCCATCGGGCTTGCAGAGATCCGAAGCGATCTTCGCAACCATCTTGACCGGCGCGATGCCGATCGAAGCCGTTAGACCCACTTCTTTCTTAATGCGTTCCTTAATGGCCAAACACGTTTTGTACGGTGTCTGATAGAAATGATAGCTGCCCGTGAGATCCAAGAACGCCTCATCGACGCTGACAGGCTCCATATCGGGAGTAAAATCGTAGAGGATATCGAAGACTTGATCGGAAACTTGTCTGTATTTGCGTGCGCTGCCGCGCAGGAAAACGCCGTGAGGGCATTTGCGGTAGGCAATGGAGATCGGCATCGCGGAATGGATGCCGTATTTGCGCGCCTCGTAGGAACACGTTGAGACAACGCCGCGCCCCTCTCCGCCTTTCGGGTCCGCCCCGATGATCACCGGCTTACCCTTAAGCACGGGATTATCCCTTTGCTCGACGGCAGCGAAGAACGCATCCATGTCCATGTGGGCAATGACTTTTGTCTTCATGTTAAGCCCCATTCTATCACAACATTAAAAAAACGACAAAAAAAGGGGATAATTACTATACCTGCAAACCCGAATAGAGTTCTTTGATGCCGTTGATATCCCGGATATAAACCTCCGGCGGAAACTCAATTGAGGTCGGGATCTGTTTGGCCATCAGCACGGACAAACGTTTTTGCTGTATTTCATCCCCGGCGCTATAGATCGGATCTTGGCTTAGATCATTGATCATCAATAACCCCGGCTCACTGGCAAATTCAAAATTCTTAATAAGCTTCTTTAACATCAGATCCAAAAAGATGTCTTTATCTTTGAAAACTTCAACCGCTGTTTTAAGAGTTATTTTTCCCCAGTCCACCGCATTTAACTTATGCAGAATACCGTAAATAGATGAGTATTTGATTAAACGCTTTTCACCGGGGACGCATTTACGGGCATGATTGACCAACAGCGCGGTGATCTCGGCATGTTTATATGTTTTAACCTCTCTGTGGATGTCTTTAGTCAGCACATCAAAAACATAAACACCGCTGACAGCATGCGCCGCATCCTCGACACTTCGCTTAATGAGATCCCCAAACGCTCCCCAGATAACATCCTCATCCTTGCGAACCACGTTGAGCACTAATACATGGCAGACCAGTTCTTCCCGGATCGCGCGGTATTTACGCACTTTCCCCTCGAGATAACCGTCATAATAGATTTCATCAAACCGCGGCAGATGCGCAAAAATGTTCGAATCCTGTATGCCACCTTCAATTAAGTTCATTGTCGTCGATTGTTCCTTATTATTTAAATCCGCGGCCCCGGAATTTAGACGCTCCCGGCCTGCGCCCTCTGTTCCTACAATGAAGGGCCGGAATGATTCCTTTCGTGAATCCTCTGGGTACCAGGTACTTAATTCTTAAATTCAAACACAACCGGATCTTTCCTATATTTTGATTTGCCAAGGATAACTTTGTCTGCCAATACTTTGATCTTCCCGTTATCGCGATCGCCTAGCACATGCGATCGTACAATACTCATCAATAGCCTGGGATACTTAATTCCCTCGTCTGAATAGGCTTCTCCCTCTTCAAATTTGACAAGAAAATCGCCTATGGCGATGACTTTTTATTCCCACAACCGTAGCATCATTT
>JAGLMJ010000110.1 GCA_023140095.1 Candidatus Omnitrophota bacterium
ATCGCGCGGTGACTTCAAAACGGACCTGATCATTCCCTTTTCCTGTACAGCCATGGACGATCGCGTTTGCTTTTTCCTTTTTAGCGATCAGAACTTGATGCTTGGCGATCAGCGGCCGGGATAAGGCGCAGGCGAGATAATATTTACTTTCATAGACGGCTCCGGCTTTTAAGGCGGGATAAACATAATCTGTAATAAATTCTTTCTGCAAGTTCAGACAATAAACTTTTGAAGCGCCGGTTTTCAGCGCGCGCTTTTTAATCTTATCAAAATTATCACCCTGTCCGACATCGGCAATAAAAGCGATTGTCTGATATCCTTTATCCTTCATCCACGGGATAATACAAGATGTGTCTAATCCGCCGGAATAAGCTAAAACAACTTTCTTCATCAATGACTCCTTGCGTTTTATTAGGGGTTCTCCCCCAAAAGAGAAATTAAAATGGCCTTTTGTGTATGCAACCGGTTTTCGGCTTGGTCGAAAACGATCGAATGTTCGCCGTCGATGACCTCAGCGGTCACTTCCTGTCCGCGATGGGCCGGCAAGCAGTGCATAAAAATAAAGTCTTTGGTGGCTAGGTCTGTCAGTTCTTCGTTGATCTGATAGCCGTTAAAATCGTTGAGTCTTTTCTTCGACTCTTCTTCCTGTCCCATACTGACCCAAACGTCCGAATAAATGATATCCGCGCCTTTGACCGCGTCTTGCGGTGAATTCGTTATCGTGATCTCGGTGTCAGTTTCTTTTGCATAATCTTTAGCCAATCGGACAATATCCTTCCGGGACTCATACTTCAGCGGTGTCGCGATACGCATATGGATGCCGACTTTCGCGCAGCCGAGTAATAAGGAATTGCAAACATTGTTCCCGTCGCCGATGTAGGCTAATGTCAGGCCCTCTGTTTTTCCGAACTTCTCCTTGATCGAGAAAATATCGGTCAGAGCCTGGCACGGATGATAAAGGTCCGACAAACCGTTAATGATCGGAACGCTGGAATGCTGGGCTAAGTCAATCATGTCTTGATGCGCGTGTGTCCTTGCCACGATCCCATCGAGATAACGCGATAATGTTTTTGAGACGTCGGCAGTCGATTCGCGCACGCCTAAATTGATCTCAGTGGGGCCCAGATACAGGCAGTTGCCGCCAAGCTGAAAAACACCGACTTCAAACGACACGCGCGTTCGGTTCGACGGTTTTTGAAAGACAAGCGCGATCGTTTTTCCCTTAAGCTGGTTATTCAACTGGTAGTTGTCCTGCTTGAGCTGTTCGGTCAATTCGAGAAGATCAACGATCTCATCGCCTGAGAGATCTTGTAAACTTAATAGGTCGCGTTTCATGATATGGGTTACTCCTTATTTGTAGCTTTTTCGAATGCTTTTTCTAATATCAGCAGGGCCTTATTTGCTTGCTTGCGTGTGACGTTCAATGCCGGCATAAGACGTATAATATTTCCTTGCGTGCAATTAATGATCAGTCCGTTCTCAAAACAGTCCTCGTAAATGGCCTTTCCCTCAATATTCAATTCAATGCCGATCATCAGGCCGAGCCCGCGCACGTTCTGAATACAATTAAACTTGCTCTTGAGTTTCGACAATTCGTCGAGCAGGTACGTGCCCATGGCCTTCGCGTTTTTTAACATCTTGTCCGCAGTAATTGCCTTGAAAGCGCCGAGTGCCGCCTTGCAGACCAGCGGGCTTCCGCCGAAAGTGGATGCATGCATTCCCGGTTGGAATGTGGAGGCAATGGATTTTTTAACGACTAAAACGCCGATCGGCAGGCCTCCACCGAGCGCCTTGGCGAGTAGCATCAGATCCGGTTTAACGCCGTAATGCTCAAAGGCGAACATCGTTCCGGTGCGTCCCATGCCGGTCTGCACTTCGTCGAAGATCATGAGCATATCTTTTTGATCGCAGAGCTCGCGGATCTGGGCGATGTAATCCTTGTCCGCGATGTTCACGCCGCCCTCGCCCTGGACCGGCTCGAGCATGACCGCGACGGTCTTCTCGCTCACGGCGCTTTTAAGCGCGTCGATATCGTTAAAGTCCACGCATGGGAATCCCTCGGGCAGCGGCCCGAACCCTTCCTGGTATTTTTTCTGGCCGGTTGCGGCGAGCGACCCTAACGTGCGTCCATGAAAAGAATTCTTCATGGTGATGATCTCGTAACGTCCGCTTGTTTTACCGTAGATGCGGGAAAACTTGATCGCAGCTTCGCAGGCTTCTGTCCCGCTGTTCGCGAAAAAAACTTTTCCCGGGAACGAGCGCCGAATAATTTCTTTGGCCAGTTTGACCTGGTTCGGATGATAAAAATTATTCGGAATATGAATGAGCTTTGAGACCTGGTCGCGGACGCCCGCCATGACTTTCGGATGGCAATGCCCGACATTGTTCACACCCCACCCCGGGAAAAAATCCAGGAACTTTTTTCCGTTAATATCGATCAGGTCCATTCCTTTTCCCTTTACAAAAATACCGGGAGTACGGGTATAGGTCGAAAGGATATAATCGTCGTAATTTTTAAGAATTTCGGTCTTTTTCATCTTTTAAGATCTGTGTTCCGATACCATGATCGGTGAAAATTTCAAGTAAAAGCGCGTGCTGGATGCGCGCGTCAATAATGTGAGTCTTCTTAACCCCGCCGTTTAAAGCTCCGACACAAGCGCCGACCTTCGGGATCATGCCGCCGTGAATAACATTGCTTTTGATCAGATTGTCGATTTGATCGACGGTCAATGTTG
>JAGLMJ010000111.1 GCA_023140095.1 Candidatus Omnitrophota bacterium
TTCCGGCTGAAGAGTTTGATCAGGGGGCTTTTGAGGTTAAAACGCGTGTACCCGGCAGGAAGCTTAACGCCGGATTCTCCACGGGAAATACTTAGCACATACGCATCCCGGTCGGATTCATACAGGACCATCGCGGCATGCTTGACCTGCAGCTTGCACACGATCATCCGGATGATCAACTTGATCAAAAGCTTAGGATCATGGATCATGATCATACTTTTACTGGCGACTTCAAGCTCTTTTTTAAAATCAATCTGTGCCATAATTATACTGGTTCTTAATCAAAATTTCGTATCATTGCCTTATTAACGTTCAATGGTTTTGATTGAACATTAATGATTGCAATACTTAATGTTGGTTTAATGAAATTCAACAGTTTAACCACCAGAAAATCTCATTAAGAACCAGTATATATAAGGCCTATAAATAATACTATCGACTGATCGTCTTGATCATATCGAACATCGGTAAAAGCATTGATGCCATAATAAAACCGACTAAAACACCCAGCACAATTATAAACACCGGCTCGATCAATGCAATTAATCTTTTTAGGGAGTATCCGACCGCGTTATCATAAAATCCGGAGATCTTATTGAGCATATGGCCCAATTTTCCGGTCTCCTCACCGACGGAGATCATCTGGACCATATCCTGCGGGAATTCGCCGCTTTTTTTAAGCTCTTTTGCTATGCGCTCGCCTTCTTCGACGCTATCGCGCACATTCTTGACCACATCGCTGATAATGCGGTTGCCCACGACCTCGCGGACAATATCCAGGGAATGCAGGATCGGCACGCCGCTCTCAACCAGCGTGGCTAACGTGCGGCTAAAGCGCGAGATAATCAGCTTGCGCACCAAAGGGCCGATGACGGGAAGGTCCAATTTAAGGCGGTCAAACCGGTATCCCCCTTTTTCTGTGCACGCATACATTCTCACGCCCATAAAGCTTAGCCAGATCACAAAAATGATCAGGTACCAGTAATTCGTTAAAGCTAATCCAAGAGCATAAAAGATCTGCGTCGGTAAAGGCAGGGGCACTCCGGCCCTGTTAAAAACCTCGACAAACTTGGGCATCACAAAACTGACAATCAAGACAACGACCGCAATACCGGCAATAACCAAAATGGCGGGATAAAAGAGCGCGTTCTTGACTTGCTGGCGGAGATCTTCCTGCTGCTCGACGTAAAGAGCCAAGCGGTTCAAGACAACATTCAATTTCCCGCTCGTCTCCCCCGCCCGGACCATGTCGACAAAAAGCTTTGAAAATACTTTCGGATGGTTCGCCAGGGCATCCGAGAACGAAGACCCTCCCTCAACGGCGCGCTTGACCTCTTCGACAACTTCCCTCAGCTTCCGATTTTCGATCTGCCTGCAAATAATGTTCAAACTGTTGATCAGTGTGAGCCCCGCATCGATCATATTCGCCAACTGGACATTGAACATGATAATATCTTCGGGTTTTATCTTCGCAAACCGCCGGCTGAACTGATCGAGATCGACGCCGGCCACGGCTTCTTTGATCTGCGTCGGCATATAGCCAAGCTCGCGCAATTTCTCGGCGAGCTTCTCCGCCGAGACCGACTCCATCGCCCCGGTAACCGCCTTGCCTTCACCGTCTCTTGCTTTATACAGATAATTTGGCAATACACGCTCCTCAGTCTATTCCTGCGTAACTCTAAGGACTTCCTCTTTAGAGGTCATTCCGTCTTTAACTTTATCCAGGCCATCATCGCGCAATGACTTCATTCCAACCTTGAGGGCAACTTTACGGATCTCATCCGAAGACGCCTTTTTCATAACAAGCGCCCGTATCTCTTCATTGAAGGTCATTAATTCATTGATCGCCTGCCTTCCGCGATAGCCGGTCTCATGGCAATCTTTGCACCCCTTCCCCTTGCAATCCTTGCAAAAGGTGCGCACCAAGCGCTGCGCGACGACACCCGCGACGGAAGAAGCAATCAGGAACGGCTCGACCCCCATATCAATAAGCCGGGTGATCGCGCCCGGCGCATCATTCGTATGCAATGTCGCGAACACCAGGTGGCCGGTTAACGCCGCTTGGATCGCGATCTCAGCCGTTTCAACATCCCGTATTTCTCCGACCATGATCACATCCGGATCTTGGCGCAAGATCGAACGCAAGCCGTTGGCAAAGGTCAGGTCCACTTGCGGATTGACCTGGATCTGGCGGATCCCTTCGAGATGATACTCGACGGGATCTTCGATCGTAATGATATTCTTGTCCGGCGTATTGATCGAGTTCAGCGCCGCGTAGAGCGTGCTTGTCTTCCCGCTTCCCGTCGGGCCGGTTACCAAAATGATCCCGTTAGGCCTGGCGAGAAGCTTCTGGAAAGTTTTTAACGCCGCTGGCGTAAATCCTAATTGTTCCAGGCCAAAAAGGATGCTGGTGGAGTCCAAAAGCCGCATCACAATATTCTCGCCGTAGCTCGTCGGGACGCTCGAAACACGGATATCGATCGCGTGATTTCCCATTTTGATATGAAACCGCCCGTCCTGCGGCTTTCTTCGCTCAGCAATATCTAAATTGGCCAGGACCTTGATGCGCGAGATGATCGCCGACTGAAAATGTTTAGGGGGAGCTTTTTCCCGTCGCAATACGCCGTCGATCCTAAAACGTATCGAAAGCTTATCCTCTTCCGGCTCAATATGGATGTCGGAAACTCCCTCCCCGACCGCATCCATGATCATCATGTT
>JAGLMJ010000112.1 GCA_023140095.1 Candidatus Omnitrophota bacterium
TCGATCATATAGGTGAGCGATTGAAGAGGACGGTAAGAATTCCACCCTTCGTCAGTACCGGCCCCGAGAGTGTTCGTAAAAATTTGAGGCAAATACGACCAGCTCTTTATGTATTTATTTCCTGTTACGAGGGCCTCGTCATCCCAGAAAAATTCATTATTAAGCGAATTCGCGTAAACGGCAAACCCCAAGGCTATGATCAAAATAACAGATAGAAGAACGGGTTTCTTCTTTTCTGCATTATTGAGAATATATTCTTTATGTTCCGGTTTCATCGTTATTAACTTAATTGTAGATTATCATGGCATGGAAACAAAAAAACCTGTTTCTCAATGACGAGGAACGCGTTTAAAAACGCTATTAATATTAATCTTAATATGCATTACGATCCAAAACAAGGCATAACTATACTATATTCGAGGTTAGCGGGATAAGCGGAAGTGGGAAAAACGCGGATAAATTGGATTGTCATTATGCGTTGCGGAGGCGTTCAGGCGGGCTTGATCGAGGATTTTTTTTTATTCTTCTTCGGATTTTTTTTCTGAACCTTCTGTATCGGAACTGTTGTCTTCTTCCGACTTTTCCCGTTCTTCAGCCAGTTTTCCGCAGTATTGACAGGCAATAGTGTATTTATCGATCTCTTGATGGCATCCCTGACATTTTTTCATCTTTTTATCTCCTGCAAAAAGAAGCTTCCTTATTCGGATTTTATCCTGCGTTTCATGAGGTCCGAAACGGCTTGCGAGGGTTTCTTTTTTCTATAGATGATGTTGTAGACTTCTGTGGTGATCGGCATCGAAACATGATGTTTTTGGCTTAATCGATAAACGGCTTTAACGGTTTCAATGCCTTCAGCGACCATCTCCATGCGGGACGTGATGGCCTTGATGGACTTTCCGCGTCCCAGATTCTCTCCTACGGACCGGTTACGGCTTTGCGGGCTGACACACGTTGTGACGAGGTCTCCTAATCCGGTCAATCCGGAAAAAGTTTGTTGTTTGGCCCCAAGGGCTTTTCCAAGGCGCGCCATTTCGGCTAATCCTCGTGTGAGAATAGCCGCTTTCGTATTGGACCCGAACCCGAGCCCGTCGCAAACCCCGCAAGCAAGGGCGATAATGTTCTTGATGCTTCCGCCGAGCTCGACGCCGGTGACATCGGTGTTAGTGTAAACGCGGAAACTTTCCGAGTTGAAAATGGCCTGGACCTGTTTTGCGGTTTTCAAATGGCGCGAGGCGACAACAGCGGTGGACGGAAGGTTCTTGGCGACTTCCATGGCGATCGTCGGTCCGGAGAGGACAGCGATGTCGACGCTAGACCCAAGTTCTTTCCTGATGATCTCGGACATGCGCAAGAGTTTTGCCGTATCGATCCCTTTTGTGACGCTCAGTAATATTTTACCGGAGAGGTCGGCCTTTGTTGTTTTGATCTTTTTAAGGACGGCATTGGCGTATTTGGAGGGAATGGCAAAGACGATGAGGTCTGCTTCCCGGATCGCTTCGGCCAGGCTTTCGGTCAAGGTGATGTTGTACGGAAGGTGGATGCCGGGGAGGAATTTTGTATTATAGCGGTTCTTGCCGACCCGGCGAACATAAGCCGGGAAAGGGCCCCAGAGCCTGACGGGATAATTTTCTTTGGCGAGATGGACAGCTAGCGTCGTCCCCCATCCCCCGTCGCCGATAACTGAGATGTTTTTGATGGTCTTAGGCATAGTAAAGATGTTTATATTGCGTATATCGTATTGTGTATTGTTAATAGACTCCTGTCATTCTGACAAGTCTATTTATACTGGTTCTTAATCAAAATTTCGTATCATTGCCTTATTAACGTTCAATGGTTTTGATTGAACATTAATGATTGCAATGCTTAATGTTGGTTTAATAAAATTCAACAGTTTAACCACCAGAAAATCTCATTAAGAACCAGTATAACTACGCAATACGCACGACGCGATACTCAATACGAAGTTATTTCCAAACAAAAACTTCCCGAATGACTTGCCACATGTAGGCCGCGCCCCACCGCATGACTTGAAGCTTTCTCTCTCCCCCTTCGCGCGCGGGCTCGTCGCCGGGGATGTCGGAGCACTTGAGTTTTCTCTTCGCGCACCGGACGGACAGTAAAGGCTCCCAGCTGATGTTGGTGCCGAAAATCTTTTCTTCAAATTCATAGCTCGAATCTTTATCCAGGTCCAGCTCGCTGACCAGGCGTTTTGGGTAAGCGCGGTAAATCACCATAGCGTCGGTAAAGTGCCCGCCGTGCAGCAAGTTGATCGTGGTCGTGAATAACCAGTTCCCGAAACTCGTGACGGCATCGTCGTCGTAGCTCTTGGCGCCCTTGGCATAGCGCGAGACGATGACCATGTCATAGCCTTCCTTAAGTTTATTGATACAATCGGGAATGAGTTCCGGAATAGAATTGCCGTCGGGACTGAACGTCAGGATGACATCTCCTTTGACATGCGGCAGGGCCTCCATGTAGGCGTGGCGCATTCCTTTTTCTTTTTGGATAACAACGTCATAGCCTTGCTCTCTGGCGTATTCGGCTGTTCCGTCGGTCGACTGGCCGTCGATAATAAGGATCTGGTCGCACCATTCTGGTTTGATCTTGGGCATGATCGCTTTCATGCCGTCAATTTCATTTAATGTGGGAACGAGTAATGTAACATTCATGATTTTATCTTTATAAGG
>JAGLMJ010000113.1 GCA_023140095.1 Candidatus Omnitrophota bacterium
AATCTCATTAAGAACCAGTATAGATCGCTATAATGTACGAATATTCGGCCAGGCGAAAAGGTATCAGCAAAAGAAAAACATGCTATTTATAATTACAGGGCCCTGTTTACCGGGGCCCGAATTATTATAAGGGGATGGGTATCTTATGAGAGTGATTATTGTTGGAGCAGGGCGCATCGGGAGAAACCTCGCTAAATCTCTTGTCCAAGAGGATAACGAGGTTTACTTAATTGAAAAGGACGAGCAAGTTGCCAGAAAAAGCGCCGAGAAGCTCGACGCCAAAGTTATTGTCGGCAACGGGGCGGACCCGGATGTTCTTAAAAAAGCCCATATGAGCGAAGCCGAGTTAGTCTTAGCCGTTTCTCCTTCGGATGAAGTGAATTTGGTGGTCTGTTTTCTTGCGGGGCTCTTTGGAGCTCAACGGTGTATCGCAAGGGTGCGCAATACGGCGTTAAGCGAAACCCTGGCCCGATTCGGATACGACAGGTTTCACGTTAACGAGCTCATTAATCCCGAATTAGTTGCTGCCCAGGCGATCCGAAAGATCGTTGAGACCCCCGGGGCCAGTGAAGTTGCGGATTTTGCTGATGGAAAGATCCTGTTGCGGGCATTTAATATTTCCGCGACATCACCTTTATGCGGGGCAAAGATCGGAGACTTTAAGGATGAAGATTTTCCCTGGCCCTTTCTGGTTGTTTCCGTGGTGCGGAATAAATCCGTTATCATTCCCAAAGGGGATACGGCCATTGAGGCGAACGACCGCATCTATGTTCTTCTGCCGGCGCCTTCGCTCGGCGAATTCTTGACATTTGTGAATCCCGAAGCAAAGCCGCCGAAGAAGATCGTCATTTACGGGGCCACCATTACCGGGGTTCATGCCGCCAAGTTCTTGGCAGAAAAGATAGACGATATCCTCCTCATTGAAGAAGATGAGAAAGCGGCGAAAGAGGCGGCTGATTATCTCGAAGGCGTGCGGATCATCAACGGATCCGCTTCTGAAAAAGATATCTTGACCGAATGCGGAATCGAGGTGACAGATGTTTTTATCGCGACGTCAAAGGATGATCACGCTAATCTTGTGAGTTCGATGCTGGCAAAAAAGATGGGGGCCAAAACGACCATTATCATGGCGCAACACGAGGATTATATGCCGGTTGTCAGTGCTTTGGATATCGACGCGATTATCAATCCGCATTATCTAGCAGGAGAAAAGATCCTTCATCTTGTCAGAGGAAAGGGAATCAGCGCGGTCACAAAACTTTTAGAAGGGGAGACGGAGGCTTTGGAAATTATCCCTGAAGAAGGTTCTCCCGTCACGAAAGGCCCTCTTAAAACGATCAATTTTCCAAAGAATTCTATCATTGGCGCTGTTTACAGCGGTAAGGAAGTCGTCTTGGCAAGCGGTGACGTTCAAATTAAAGCCGGCGAACGGGTCATTGTTTTCTGCCATGAGACAGCCGTTAAGAAGCTGCAGCAGCTGTTTACCCGAAAAAAATATTTCTAGTTTATGCACAAACGTTTTGTTGCCAATATCGTTTCGCGTATTTGCCTGGTCGTTTGTTTTATCATGACCGCTCCTTTAGGATGGGCGGTCTATGATAATGCCCGCAGCCGTGAAACGTGGGCGTTCATCATATCTATTTCTGCCGGAATTGTTATCGCCGCGACGATCTTTTTTGTTTTCCGCCTAAAAAAAGAAGATTATCAGAAGATCAATGCTAAAGACGGCTTGGCGATTGTCGGGTTATCCTGGCTATCGCTTTCGTTTTTAGGGGCCTTGCCCTTATTTTTAAGCGGCGTTGTCCCTACCTTTACGGACGGGTTCTTTGAGATCACTAGCGGCTTTACAACGACGGGAGCGACGATCTTTACCGATGTCGAGATCCTTCCGCGCGGGATCCTGTTTTGGCGAAGCCTGACCCACTGGCTCGGGGGGATGGGGATCATTGTCCTCTACATTGCGCTGCTGCCCGCCCTGGGGACCAATGCTTTTCAATTGTATAAAGCCGAAGCGCCGGGGATCACGGCAGAGAGGATCGAGCCTCAGATCAAAGAGACCGCCAAACATCTCTGGGGCGTTTATTTTATTTTTACTTTTCTGGAGATCCTGCTTTTAATGGTGGGCGACATGCCGCTGTTTGACGCGACGTGCCACACGTTTGGGACGATGGCGACCGGCGGATTCTCGACGAAGAACGCGAGCATCGGGGCCTACAGCCCCTATATCCAATGGGTCGTGATCGTTTTTATGATTTTGGCCGGTATGAATTTTATTCTGCATTATCAATGGATCAAGGGCAGGCCGCGCGCTTTATTTCATGATGAGGAGTTCCGTTATTATGCCTCATTGATATGTGTTCTTGTGCCTGTCTTTGCTTTTGTCCTTATGCAGGCCGGCTTATCGGCCCATCCGTTCCGGGACGCGGCGTTCCAGGTGGTTTCGATCATGACAACGACGGGTTATACGACGGCAAATTTTGACGTGTGGCCGCACGCGTTAAGGTTCGCTCTTGTCCTCTTGATGTTTATCGGCGGATGCGGCGGGTCGACGGGCGGGGGCATGAAGATGGTCCGCATCCTTCTGTCCGTGAAGGTGGCATTTTGTTCGAT
>JAGLMJ010000114.1 GCA_023140095.1 Candidatus Omnitrophota bacterium
GGTTCTGATCGGACAACGACCCCTTCACAGGAAATTTTCTTTGTAACGCTCTTTTCGTTTTTCGAAAAAGAAAGAAGAAGGTGTATCTTTAATTTCGTCATGGGCTCAATATACTGATTCACGCGGCAATAAGCGCCCGAACGACTGACATTCTGGGTTTCCGTGACAATGTCACCGCCATCCTGGCAAATTTTGACAGGAATATTATTTTCTAACCGCGGGTCTTCCCTCCGCTCATCTATAGATCTTCGAGAGATCACGTTGCCTCCTTATTCGCTGGCTTTAGCAGCTTCAGCAGCCGCTTCGGCCGCTTCAGCCGCTTTAGCCGCTAAATCAGCCTTTTTCTTCTGATAACAATTTTTATTGCAGTAAAAAGCGCCGTTACGATAATATCGTTTGGCTCTTGAGATCGATTTTTTACATCCTGCGCAGTTCTTTGCGGCCTCGGCCATTTCTTTTTTATCTACCATAATCCTTTACTACTCCTTTCACCGACTATTCAATGGATATTGTTGATTTACTCCTGGCGTGATAAAAATCCGTGGATCTTTCTTTGAGAATCCAACATAGAATCCGCCTCTATAAATTCCAAACCGACCTGATAGCGATCAGAAAACCGGTTTTTCTTAACCCATGCCACGCGGCAGGGGCACTCCACCATACTTTCATCAGCCAGTTGTATGGCCAAGGTCAATTCGGTATTCAAGGGCATAAAATCATTCAAGTGAACACGTATGCCCCCTTCGCTAAGGTCACAGGACAAGGAACCTCCAAACTGGCTGGGATCCTTAAGCTGGAACCGGACAGGCTGAGTACGGTTAACCCGTTGAAAATTTCGCTTTTCCTCTTCTTTATACCCTGACAAAATAGTCCCTTCCGTAAGCGCGTTGACCAAATTCTTGACGCCTTCTCTCTATGGTCATTGGTGTGCATTATACCATAATCTGTTCGAGTAACAATCATTTTTTTGGAGGCTAAAGAGTGAAATCTTCTTGTTTATTGAATATTAGTATTAAACAACAGAAACTTATTGATCCTTTTTAAGGATCAAACCGTAGAATAGCCAATTTACAAGAGTTTTTTAGATCCAGTTAACTCCAGTTAACTAAGGTAGACCAAAACCCAATAACATGCTATAATTTTCACCATGTATAAAGAGTTCTATAACCTCAAGGAAAATCCTTTCAACATGACCGCGGACCCTGATTTTTATTTTTCCAGTCTGCATCACAAGGAAGCCTTCTCCCATCTTGTCTACGGCATTCATCAACGAAAGGGCATCTTAGTCGTTACGGGAGAGATCGGGACAGGCAAAACCACTCTCTGCCGGACCCTTCTTAACCATTTGGGCGAAGACACCAAGACAGCCCTTATCTTAAATCCGAACTTCTCTGAGCTCCAGCTTCTAAAACTTATTATCAAAGACCTGGGGATCCCCGGAAACCCCAAGAACAGGCTTGAACTGATCGAGGCCCTGAATGACTTCCTTCTTGAAGAAACCGCCCTCGGGAATAATGTGGTCCTCATTATCGACGAAGCGCAAAACTTAACGATCAAACAACTAGAGCATGTCCGTTTGCTTTCGAATATCGAAACAGAAAAAGAAAAACTTCTCCAGATCATTTTAGTCGGCCAGCCGGAACTCTGCGATAAACTGAAACTTAATGAATTGCGCCAGTTAAATCAAAGAGTGGCTGTCCGTTATCATATTTTGCCATTGGAACATCACGAATTAGCCGCCTATATCAAGCATCGGCTGAAGATCGCAAATGCGTCCAGGAAACTGAACCAGCAGCTATCCTTCAGCGATAAAGCGATCGATATTATTTTCAAGAATTCCGGTGGGACGCCGAGAATGATCAATATCCTCTGCGACAGGGCTTTGCTCGCAGGATATATCTCGGAGACAAACACAATCGACGAACACATTATCCACAAATGCACCCAGGAGGTTGTACGTAAATGAGCATTATCAATGACGCCCTTAAAAAAACCCAATTAAGCTTTAAGAAAAAAGATAAGCCCCCTGTCCAAGAAACAAAGCAGGAAGATCCGGCGAATCAAAACACTTCGAACGTTTATGAAAAGTTCCACAAACAACAAGCCGATCAGAGAAATGCTTCCATCCCGGGCAAAGGCCCAAAGGAAAAAGAAGCTGATAAAAAGACCCCCACCCTCCGGTCAGCCAAGAAATGGATCAAGACCTCCGCGGTGGTCGCTGTATGCCTTTTATTCTTGTCAGGAAGCTTCTTTCTTCTCTCGCGTTTAAAACCGGTCCAAGATTTCATTCGCTCCATAAAGAAAGACAGCGCTCCCTCCCGGGCCTACATTGCCAAACGGATCCCAAAAAAACGGACGTATAAACCCGGGGAATTGGTTTTAAACGGAACTTCCCTTATCGACGGAAAAAGGGTCGCCTTGATCAATGATGAGATCTATGAAGTCGGCGAGACCATCAATGGCAACAAGATCACAAGTATCGATCTCAATAGGATCGAACTCAGGAATAACGAAAAGACCATTACCCTCAAAGTCCACTAAGCGCTCGCACTTCGACAACAATGGCTCAGTATAGTACGTAACATAGGATAGTT
>JAGLMJ010000115.1 GCA_023140095.1 Candidatus Omnitrophota bacterium
CGACGAGCTCTTTCATCTGCCCGAGAAACCATCGACCGATAAACGTCGTTTGATAAAGGGCCTCGATGCCCATCCCATTGCGCAGGCATTCGTATATGAGAAAGATCCGCTCGCTTGACGGCATCGCGATCCTCTGTTTCAGTTCGTCTAATGAAAGCTCCTTGAAGTTCTTCGCGCCGCCAAGGCCGTAACGTTTGATCTCCAGAGAACGAATGGATTTCTGAAACGATTCCTTAAAGGTCTTCGCGATGCTCATGACCTCGCCGACGGCTTTCATTTGAGTCCCGAGGACATCGCGCGCCTGCGGGAATTTCTCGAAAGCCCAGCGGGCAAACTTAATCACGACATAATCGCCCCACGGTTCATATTTCTCAAGAGTTCCCTTGCGCCAATACGGAAGTTCATCCATATTCAATCCCGCCGCCAGCTTTGTGGAGATGAGAGCAATCGGAAATCCGGTTGCCTTTGAGGCCAGTGCCGACGACCGCGATGTTCTTGGATTGATCTCGATAACAACCAACCGGTCATCCTCGAGATTATGGGCAAACTGGACATTGGTCCCGCCAACAACGCCGATGGCTTCGACGATCTTGTAGCTGAAATCCTGCATGCGCTTCTGCAATTCTTCCGGAACAGTCAGCATCGGGGCGGTACAAAAACTGTCGCCCGTGTGCACGCCCATCGCGTCAATATTTTCAATAAAGCAAACCGTGATCTTCTGGTTCTTCTCGTCCCTGACCACTTCAAGCTCAAGTTCTTCCCAACCATAAACAGATTCTTCAACGAGCACCTGATGAACAAGGCTCACGGCCAGCCCGCGCGCAACGATCGCGCGCAATTCTTCAATATTGTAAGCTATTCCGCCGCCTGTTCCGCCCATCGTGTAAGCCGGACGCAAGACAACCGGATACCCGATGTCCTCGGCGATCTTTTCCGCCTCCTCGACAGAATGAGACGGTTCAGATTGGGGCATCGGAACGCCTAATTTATTCATTGTCGCTTTAAACGCGATACGGTCTTCGCCGCGCTCGATCGCGTCAATCTTAACCCCGATAATCTGCACTCCGTATTTCTCTAAAACGCCTTCTTTATGTAAAGAGGAAGTAAGATTCAGTCCTGTCTGGCCGCCCAAATTCGGAAGGATCCCGTCGGGGCGTTCTTTCTCGATGATCGCTGTTATGCTCTCAACCGTAAGAGGCTCAATATAGGTTCTGTCGGCCATCCCCGGATCGGTCATGATTGTCGCCGGATTCGAATTGACCAATACCACTTCAAATCCTTCCTTCCGCAAGGCCTTACAGGCCTGCGTACCGGAATAATCAAATTCACATGCTTGTCCGATAATGATCGGACCTGAACCGATAATGAGAACTTTCTTGATGTCATTACGTTTGGGCATAACTTCCCTTTCATTTTTTTAGAAATTAAATGGATCTTGTTTATTGTGTAGTGAACTTGACCTGCTTTAGCGGCCCTTACAGTTTTCGTATAAACCATGCATCGAGAAATTCGAATCACTCGTCAGGTTCACTCCCAAATGGCGCAACCCGGCTTCATCGCCGGAAGTAGGAATATGCGTCATGTGGAGTTCGCAACCTCTTAGTTCATTGAGCTTCTCGAGAGCTAATTGTGCTGCCGAATTCGTGGTGGCATTGATAGCCAAACTGATCAGAGCTTCTTCTAAATTCAAACTGACCGTCTTTTGGTTAAAAACATCTTTCTTAAACTTTGATACGGATTCAATCGTGATCGGCGACAACAAGTGAATATTGTCGGGAATTTTTGATAGATCTTTAATGACGTTCAACACAAGGCTTGAAACCGCGTGCATCATCGGAGAATTCTTTCCCGTAATGATCCTTCCGTCATTGAGTTCGATCGCGGCCCCGCAGAAGATCCCTTTGTTCCCTTTTCCGCTTTCTTCGGCCTCGACAGCAGACTGGCGCGCCGGCCCGACAACCTTCCGGTCTTCCTGGCTAACACCCATTTCCTCCATAATCAATTCCGCGCGCTGGATCGTCTCTTTATCCGTTAGGCCCATCGCGTACTCACACGAATAGCGGAAATACCTCCGAATCGATTCCTGTTTCGCCGCCTCACGCACGACATCATCATCAACGATGCCAAAGACGACGCGGTTGACCCCCATATCCGTGGGCGACTGATAGATAGACGCCTTATCGGTAATCTTCTCTAATATCCGCCTGAGAACCGGAAAGACTTCAACGTCGCGGTTGTAATTCACCGACGTCTCCCCGTAAGTCTCCAAGTGAAACGAATCGATCATATTGAAATCGCGAATATCCGCGGTCGCCGATTCGTAAGCAATATTGACGGGATGTTTAAGCGGTAG
This sequence comes from Candidatus Omnitrophota bacterium, assembly GCA_023140095.1. The sequence goes on from JAGLMJ010000115.1 coordinate 2,354, forward strand.
GTTCCAAATGGGAAAAGTCTCGAACTTCGAATAACCGGATTCTTTACCCCTGAGGTGTTCGTGATAGAGTTGCGAAAGGCAGGTCGCCAGCTTCCCGCTTCCCGGTCCGGGGCCGGTCACGATCACCAGCGGTTTCTCAGTCTTGATGTAGTCGTTAGCGCCATATCCCGCATCGCTGACGATAAGGTCAATGTCCGTCGGATACCCCTTTGTGTAACGGTGGGTATAAACGGTGACTCC
>JAGLMJ010000116.1 GCA_023140095.1 Candidatus Omnitrophota bacterium
ATCGCCGTCGCATCCATAACCTTTAGATTCTGCTTCAACGCGTCAATGAATTTGATCTTCGCATACTTCTTAGCGCTTTTGACCTTCATCGGATCCGCCGAATAAACACCGTCGACCTTAGTCGCCTTCAAGATCACATCAGCATTTAGCTCCTTGGCGCGCAAAGCGGCAGCAGTATCGGTCGTGAAATAAGGATTCCCGGTTCCGGCAACAAAGATCACGACGCGGTTCTTTTCCAAATGACGCAACGCTCTTCGACGGATATAGGGCTCGGCGATCGCGGACATCTGAATAGCGGTCATAACGCGCGTAGGAACACCGCTCTGTTCCAAAGCATTCTGCAGGGCAAGACCGTTTAAGACCGTCGCTAACATCCCCATGTAATCCGCAACAGATTGGTCAAGGCCAAAACGTTTCGACTCAACTTGCCCTCGGAAAAAATTGCCCGCACCGACAACAAGAGCGACTTTCGTCCCCAACGCGCGGACTTCTTTGATCTGCTCGGCGAATGAAGCACAAATCTCGGCATCAATACCATGAGCCTGACTTCCAAGCAAGGCCTCACCGCTAAGCTTAAGAAGAATGCTCTTATAAATGGGTTTTTTATTCAACTTCGTTAACCTTGTAGCGGATAAAACGACTGACAAAAATATTTTCCCCGATGCTTGCAATCAACTCACTAATGCAGTCTTGGACCGTTTTCTTCGGATCCCTCACGAACGGCTGCTCGATGAGGCATTTATCTTTAATGAAGGCCTCTTTGTCCTTCTCTTCGGCTAAGACGTCTTCAGGAATATCTTCCTTTTTAACGTACTTCGGATTCGCTGCCGCAATGTGCATGGCAATATTCTTTGTGAATTGGCAAAAATCCTCATTCCTGGCGACAAAATCCGTTTCACAATTGACCTCAACAATAACGCCGATCTTTGCTCCTTGATGGATATACGCTTCAACACGGCCTTCTTTAGCTTCTCGTCCGCCTTTTTTTGCCGCAAGCTCAAGCCCTCTTCTTTGAAGAATCTTCTTCGCTTTGTCCATATCACCACCGGCCTCTTCAAGCGCATTCTTACATTCGATCACACCGCACGATGTCATCTCGCGCAACTCTTTAATCATATCAACTGTTATTTCCATGGAACTATCCTTTCTACTCTATCGTATCTATAGCACAACGATATCTATTGATTTAATTTTTTGTAGGTACTGGAACCGCAGGAGCTTCTACAGCAGTACTGTTTTGGGATGCTTCCTGCTTTTGCGCGGATTGTTTCTTAATTGTTTCGCTCGAAACAAATTCTTTTTGGCCTTCACGAATACTTTCCGCAACTAAATTCGTAATGATCCGAATGGATTTCAGTGCGTCATCATTACCGGGAATCGGATAATCAATAAGGTCAGGGTCGCAATTTGTGTCGATAATCGCAATGATCGGAATGCCAAGCTTATAAGCCTCGCGGACGGCGATCTCTTCCTTTTTAGGGTCGACGACAAAAACCGCCTGCGGCATTCCCTTCATTTCACGCACGCCGCCGAAATTGAAAAGAAGTTTATCTCTTTCCTTTGTGAGGCTAGCGATCTCCTTCTTTTTCAAGTTTTCCCAAATGCCATTATCCTGCATCCGTTCAATCTCTTTGAGACGATCGAGCGATTTCTTTACTGTTTGGAAATTCGTTAAAAGACCGCCTGACCACCGGTTCTTGACAAAAAACATTTCGGATTTAACAGCCTCTTCCTCGATGATCATTTGAGATTGTTTTTTGGTTCCGATGAACAGAACTTTTCCACCTCGAGCTGTAATATCACGTATAAAGTCCCTTGCCTCATTAAGGCACAGGACTGTTTTTTCCAGATCAATGATATAGATCCCGCTTCTTTGTCCAAAAATAAATTTCTTCATTTTCGGGTTCCACCGCTTGGTTTGATGCCCAAAATGAACGCCTGCTTCCAACAACTTTTTAATCAACTCTTCAACCATTATTCCTCCGTTTTTGATTCAATTTTGTGTTACTTTTTATGCTTAATAGGTTTAGGCAGCATAAGTTCCCACAAAATCGTTATTAATTATTAAATTTAGTTTTCGTAGTATAACCAATAACTGTTTTTTTTGCAACTATTTCTTTTAACAACTTTTTTTCTTCTAATTCTTATCAAAATATGGCCATTTCGGTCAAAAACCGCTCAAAATTTAATCTTCAATGGAAAACTGCATTTCATAAAGCCTTTTGTATAAAGGACATGTCTCCAACAATTGCGCATGAGGACCAATACCGACAATTTGTCCATGCTCCAAAACGACGATTTTATCCGCTTTTTTTATGGTTGACAATCGATGAGCTATGGCAACAACAGTCCTGCCCTGCATCAATAGGTCCAAAGCTTCCTGTACATACTTTTCCGACTCGGAATCAAGCTGTGAGGTCGCCTCATCCAAAATGAGAATCGGCGGATTTTTGAGGATCGCCCGGGCGATCGAAATACGCTGTTTCTCCCCTCCGGATAAGCGGAAACCCCGGTCCCCGATCATCGTATCGTAACCCTTGGGCATCTCTGTAATGAACCGGTGCGCAAAAGCCTTTTTGGCAACAG
>JAGLMJ010000117.1 GCA_023140095.1 Candidatus Omnitrophota bacterium
GTCGCATTCATTTCCAATTTTCTTTCGTACGGCATTATTACAGAGGTGTTGTGTGACGGGCACGTTGAAGATATTATTATAAATAACCTCAAGCCGATCTACATCCATCACAGCGAGAAGGGATTTATCGCGACAGAAAAGAATTTCTCAAACCAAAAGGAAGTTGTTCTTTTTATCAAAAAACTTCTGCTGTTTTCCGGAAAAACGGCGGAAAGGAAAATTATCAATGTGGAATTGCCGAATCTTGAGGGGCGGGTCAATATCGCCCATTCGCCGTTTGGGCCTCAGATCACAATTACGAAAGCAAAAGTGACGCCGTTGAGCGTCATTGATCTTATTCGCATGGGTGGGCTGACGTATGAAGTCGCGGCGCAATTGTGGATGTACATCGAGGGAATGTCCATACGGCCGGCCAATATCATGATTGCCGGAGGTCCTGGTGTTGGAAAAACAACGCTTCTTAATGCTCTGTTTGGCTTTATCCCTAAGGCCGATCGCATGGTCGTTATCGAGGATACGTTGGAGCTTAACACTTTTCTGGAAGATAGCTGTTCGAGGCTGGAAAGCGATGACGACTTGACCTTGGCGGATCTTGTCAAGAATAGTTTGCGAATGCGCCCCGAGCGGATTATTGTCGGAGAGGTGCGGGGCATCGAGGCGCGTGATATGATCACGGCTTGTAATATCGGGAAATACTGTATCGGGACCATTCACGCGCTGACTTCACGCGAGGCTATTATCCGTCTGCAGAACGAGCCGATGAATATCCCTGAGATGCTGGTCAATTTGATCGATGTTTTTATTGTTCTTAAGCGTTATCACGTGAAGGATCGGATGTTTCGTGTTGTCGATGAGATCAGTGAGACCAGCGGTATGGAACAGGTTAAGATTTTGTTATCGCAGGTCTATAAATATGATTACGACAGTAAGCAGATGAAGCAGATGACGCCGAGTACTGTTTTCCGCGATCGCCTCGCGAAGCAGTCCGGGTTAACGCCTAAAGAGATCATAATGGAACACATGCTTAGGGCCTACCTTCTTGAGCAGCTTGACAAGCGCGAGATGAACACAATAAAAGAAGTCTCGACGTTCTGCCGCGCGTACAATCAAGATCCTGACCAGGCGACTGCCAGCTTGGGATTCAATCGCGCCGGACTCCTTGGGTATAAGTAACGGGGATTATTTTCCCGAAAGATCTAGACCGAGTTTGATATGTAGAAATGATCAAACCGCTGTTAAGGCGGTTTTTTTGTCCGCCGGGTTGTTTAAAAGATGCCACGCCACGGCTTTAGCTGTGAGGCTCATTTAAGTGGATTACGCGAACAGGGTGAACAATTCTTCGGGGCTGTGAATAAGATAGTCCGGGTTCTGGGCTTCGAGAGTCTTGCGGGAGTTGTACCCCCATGTTACGGCCGCACTGCGGATGCCGGCCTTTTTGGCGGCCTTAATATCCCGTGTTTCGTCGCCAACATAGATCACTTCGGAGAGTTCGAGGCTATGTTCGTCTATTAAGGTTTTTAGCCCCCAGTTCTTGCTCCAAATCTTTGATGTGGTGCAGATAAAGTCAAAGAAATTCAATCCGTTATTTTCGAGAAAACTCGTAACATTTTTTGATGAATTAGACGTGAGAATGCCCATTTTGTGGCCGAGGGATTTAAGCTGAAGGAGAATTTCTTTTAGGTCCTTGATTGGTTCGACGGAGTCGATCTCTTTATGCAACTCTCTTTTCGCCTTCGCGACGATCATGGGGATCTTAAGAAGGGGGATGTCCAAATGTTCGATCGTTTCCCGGACATTCTTGTCCTTCATGTCCTTGATCTCATCAGGATCGATTTTATTGAAATCAAATTCTTCGGATAAACGGTTGCCAATTCTTACGAGATAGTGAAAGGTGTCGGCGATCGTTCCGTCGAAGTCGAAAATCAAAACAGGGTCTTTTTTCATGGGAAAGCATGTCTCGATGTTATGTTTGTCTCGGAAAAATATTGATAAGAGTATATCATTGAAACGACATTGGTTTCAAGGGTAACTTTTTTGGCTTCGGAAATGGCTGGGGTTCCGACTTATGTAGGGGCATAATTTTGTTGACAATCAATAAAATTTTATGCATACTTCTTTATAGAAGTAAATAATGGAGTAGAAGGTTTTATGCATCAATCGAGACAAGAAACACATATACCACGTTCTTTCCGCTGTTATTTACTGAATTCTGAAGAAAGAGAAAGGAGGAAGTAAGTAATGGCAAAAGGAAAAGTTAAGTGGTTTAGTAATCAAAAAGGTTACGGATTTATTACACCTGAAGAAGGTCCTGATGTGTTCGTTCACCATAGCACGATCCAGGGTGAGGGATACAAGACCTTAGAAGAGGGGCAGGAAGTTGAATTTGAAGTAACGACCGGTCCTAAAGGTGAGCAAGCGACAAATGTTGTAAAGATCTAATTACGACATCGAAAAAAGCCCG
>JAGLMJ010000118.1 GCA_023140095.1 Candidatus Omnitrophota bacterium
GAACAGGAAAAAATCCAATTGATGTACCAAAAACGGTAAAAGTAAACGTTCAGACAAGCAACGTCTCTATCGAGGGGCCAAAGGGTAAGCTGGAGCTTTCGATTCCCTATGGTATTAATGTCGAGTTTAAAGATGATAAGCTAACAGTCACTCGCGTTTCGGATGCCAAGCAAAACCGTTCAAACCATGGAACGATCCGCTCACGTTTATCTAATATGGTTGTCGGTGTGATGAACGGGCATAAGAAGGATCTCGAGATTCAAGGAATCGGTTTTCGCGCCAATTTGCAGGGAAAAAAGATCGCATTTAGCTTAGGATTCAGTCATCCTGTTGAATTTGATGTGCCGGATTGTGTTACGGCAACCGTTCCGACCCAGACTTCGATCACGATTGAAGGTTCTGATAATGTTATGGTTGGGCAGATCGCGGCAAAGATCCGTGATCTTAAGCCGGTTGAACCTTATAAAGGGAAAGGTATCCGGTATGTGGGAGAATTTGTCCGAAGGAAACAAGGGAAATCAGCAACAAAATAAGATAAGCCATGAATATAACAAAAGATAGAGAAATAAAAAGGGTCGGGCGGCATAAAAGAATACGCAAGAAAGTTGCTGGTACAAGCGATCAGCCAAGATTGTGTGTTCACAGAAGCCTTACGAATTTTTATGCTCAGATCGTTGATGATAATGCAGGAAAAGTTTTATTGGGGATGTCAACGCGCAATAAAAGCATATTGAGTAAAATCAAAAGCGGGGGTAATATTGCTGCAGCCTCAGTTCTGGGAGAAGCTATTGCGGCTGAAGCCCAGAAAAAAGGTGTTAAAAAAGTTTGTTTTGACCGCGGCGGTTACCTTTATCATGGTCGTGTTAAAGCGTTTGCTGAAGGGGCGCGAAAAGGCGGAATGGAGTTTTAAGGATTATGAATAAAGAAAATCAAGAGCAACCGGAAAATATCGAAGAGTCAAAAGAACAGGAAACTCCCGGGGTTGATTCTAATACTGAATGGGCTTCGGGTGAAGCGCAACTGGAAGAGGTAAAACAGGAAGAAGGTCAACAGGTAGAAGAGCCGCAAATAGAAGAGCAAAAGCCTGATGAGCAACAACCTGAAGAAAAACAATCTGAGGAACAAGTAAGTAAGGTTGAAGAACCGCCAGCAGAAGTTCCCGAAGCGAAAGCTTCTGAAGCGAAGGCTCCCGAGATGAAGACTCCGGAAACGAAGGAAGCAAAAGGTTCAGGTCCAAAGACGGCTACAAAAGAGGCGGAAGTAGCAGAAATTATTGAGAAGGTTATTTCAATTAATCGTATTACCAAAGTTACGAAAGGTGGTAAGAAATTATCGTTTAGCGCCTTAGTGGTTGTAGGGGATACGCGCGGGAATGTTGGCTATAGTTTATCAAAGGCTGCGGAAGTTTCTATTGCTATTCGCAAGGCCATGGCGACGGCAAAAAAGAATATGATTAGGATCCCGATGAAAGGGACTACGATCCCTCATGAGATCATTGGACGCTGCGGTGGATCACGGGTTTTATTGAAACCGGCTTCGGATGGAACAGGTGTTATTGCTTCAGGGCCGGTACGTGCTGTATGCGACGGTGCTGGAATTCACAATATTTTAACAAAGTGTCACAGATCGAATAATCCGATCAATGTTGTTAAGGCAACCATTGACGGGCTTACTCGTTTAAAGACGGTTGAATCAGTAAGCGAATAAGAAGGCAGAGTATAAAATGCAATTGCAAGATTTAAAATCACCGAAGGGTTCACGAAAACGCAAAAAGATCGTCGGACGGGGCAGAGGGTCAGGCCTCGGAAAGACAAGTGGACGAGGAGAAAACGGGCAAAAATCGCGCAGTACAGGGCGCGCTACCGTCGGTTCTTCCGAAGGCGGTCAGATGCCTTTGATCCGCCGTCTTCCTAAAGTCGGTTTCCGTAGTCATCGACCGATTCTTAATCAGGTCGTTCCTTTGACAAGATTAAATCAATTTGAGAACGGCACTGTGATCAATGCGGAATTCCTAAAGCAGCAAGGGCTTATTAAGAGTTTAAACAAACCTTTTAAGATCTTAAGCGATGGTGAGATTACCAAGTCACTTGTCATTCAGGCCAAAAGTATTTCTAAGATGGCCCAGGATAAGATTGTTAAGGCTGGCGGCAAGATTGAAGATGTTGTTA
>JAGLMJ010000119.1 GCA_023140095.1 Candidatus Omnitrophota bacterium
CAACATTTTATGCAGAAACCGGCGAGCTGAAGAAAGCCATTGATGCCTATCAGCATTTAATCCAGAAATTTCCCGATAGCGAACGGATCATTGAGGCTTACTTGGGCCTTGCAAACACATATTATCAAAATAAAGAATATCCAAAGGCGATCAAAATCTATCAGCTTATTATTGATCAGTCTTCAGACAATCCGTCCCGCCAGCCAATCCTCGAGAAAACTTACTTTGGGATGGCCTGGGCCCAGCTGAAAGCCGGCGATATCGATTCCGCCGTGGAAAGTTTTCAAACAATCAAAAAGGAAACCGAAAGCAAAACGGTCAAGATCAGCGCCCTGACACAAATCGGAGATGCCTATCAGGACGCCGAACAATTCGAAAAAGCTATTGAAGTTTATGACGACATTCTCAAGAACTATCCCGACAGCCTCTACACCGACTATGTTCAATACCGTCAAGCAATCACGCTTTTAAAAATGGAGAAGGTCGAGGCCGCAACCCTGTCGTTCCAAAGTCTCCAGACTAATTTCCCAACCAGCCGATACCTAAACGACATCAATTATTACTTGGCGGTTGCCTATTTCAAAAAAGAGGACTGGGGCGTCGCCAGAGGATATATCGTGGATTTCATTAAGGGACTGCCGCGGAACAATGAATTTCTGGCTGAGGCTTATTACATTCTGGCCCTTTCGAATTTCAACCTCAAAGAGTATAAGGAATCCCTAAAAACATTTAACGGAATACTAAAAGATTATCCCAATGAAACCGCACTGGTCAAGAACGCAAAGATCTATATCGCAAAATGTGACTATAAAATGGGAGCAGTCGAGCAAGCCCTGATGAAGTTCCAGAACCTGATCGTGAAATATCCCAAATCTAAGATCGCACAAGAATCGCTCATGTGGTTAGGGGACCATTACCTTGAAGCCTCCGATTTTGATAATGCCATCGTGCACTACCAACGATTCATTAATGAATTCCCCGGTAGCGACCGAATTAATCTCGTCCGTTACGAACTCGGCCGGGCGTATCAAGCTAAAGGAGAATTTGACCGGGCCGTCCATGCTTTTAAGCTTATCAATGAGGATCGGAATGCCGAACTGCACGCAAGGGCCAAACTCGCTATTGCCGATATTTTTTCCCAAGACCTCGATCCGGATTCCAGTATTAAAACGTATCAGAATATCATCGACACCTCCCCAAAATTCAAGCGTGATGCGTATATCAAGATCGCCGAAGTCCATAAAAAATCCAAGAACTATGCGGGGGTAGTTCCTGCCTACAAGAATGCCCTCGAATCCGATGCGACGAACAGCGAGCATTCCAATGCCAAGCTACAGTTCCTGATCGCGGACGCGTATCAACTTTCTCATAAGAACGATCAAGCCGTCGATGAATATCTGAAAATATCATACCTTTACCCCAAGGATGTTTCCTGGATCATCAAGGCTTATTTACGAATGGCTCGCATTTTTGAAGATAACGAGCAGTGGCATGAAGCTAAAATAACATATGAAAAGATCATTAAATTCAAAGCCGATGAGTCTAAATTCGCGCAAGAACGATTAGACTGGATCAACGAGCATATCCAATAATTTCGCGGATAATCATCTTTAATTTTTGTAAGAAACATTGCACAAAAAAGGAAAAACGACGCTATAATCAGTTGATTTACTTTAATATTTTCTCGAATATGAGGTTTACAAAATAAGGAGGTTCTAATGGGTGGTATATGGGAAATGAATGCATGGTCACTGATCAAGTCTGGCGGTCCGATCATGGCCCCGATCATACTGTGTTCTGTTTTTGCTCTCGGGATCGTCATTGAAAAACTTTTACATTTTGCTTTTATTAAAACGAATGTTCCTCGACTAAAAAGGCAGGTCTTTGACTATATTAGGAACAACCGGATCAAGGAATCCATAGAACTGTGTAATACCAACAAATCTCCCGTCGCCAAGATCCTCAAGGCCGGCATCCTCAAATTCGGGGCTTCCCGCGAGGAGATCAAAGAAAGCATGGAAGATGTGAGCCTCTTCGAGATACCAAAGCTCGAAAGCCGTTTAAGCGCCTTGGCAACAATCGCCCATATCAGCCCGCTCCTTGGTCTTTTAGGGACAGTTACCGGCATGACAGCAAGCTTCCATACGATCC
>JAGLMJ010000012.1 GCA_023140095.1 Candidatus Omnitrophota bacterium
CCAAACTACGTTACGTACTATATATGGTCGGAAAAACGGATATAGACCATCCGTCTTTTGTCTTCGAGCGCCTTCTTGACGAAAGGCTTGACGAAATCGATGTAATTGTCGACGGGATCGACCTGTCAGACAATATTGTCACCAAGTTTCAAACCTGAAAGGACTTTATCTAAGCTTGTTAGGCCTGTACTATACATTTTGTATCGTCTCTTCTAATTTCTTGATCTTAGGATTGTCGCTGCAGACCGGACACTGAGGATCTTTTTTTACTTTAACGCTTCTAAATTCCATGCTTAAAGCATTGAAGATCAACAGGCGGTTCACTAAAAGATCGCGGCTCCCGGCGAGATATTTAAGGGCCTCGGCGGCCTGGATCGTTCCGAGTATCCCGGGAACAGCGCCGAATACTCCGGCTTCCGCGGGTTTCGGCATAACATCGGCCGGAGGGGCATACCCAAAAATACACCGGTAACACGCCTCTCCCGGCACATAGGTCATCACTTGCCCGTCGAAACGCAAAACACCGCCATGCGAAAAAGGCTTTTGGATCAAGACGCTTGCGTCATTGATCAGGAATTTTGACGGAAAATTATCGGTCGTATCAATAATAAAATCATAGTCTCGGGCTTTGATAATATCGATGATATTTCCGGCGGAGACTTTCTCTTGGTAGGTCACAACATTCACATCAGGATTGATCTGTGCGACCTTTTCCTTCGCCGAAAGGACCTTCTGTTTACCAATATCCATCGTGAAGTGGATGATCTGGCGCTGCAGGTTGCTTAAGTCGACGACATCGTCATCGACCAGGCCGATCGTCCCGGCGCCCGCGGCCGCTAAATGCAAAATAGCTGAAGACCCGAGCCCTCCGGCCCCGATGACCAGGACCTTACCCTCGGTGATCTTCTCTTGACCTTCTACGCCAACATCGTTCAAGACAATTTGACGGCTATAACGCTCTAATTGTTCCTTATTGAGAGTCATGGTTGTTTTTCTTAAAACCCGCTGTCATCTGAGGAGTAACTCGCTTATGACATGTCAATGACAAAGAATCTCGACTGGCGTTCGACTGGCGTCCAAAAGTTGAGATCCTTCGCTTCGCTCAGATGACAGTACTTTTTTAGCCTTCTTGCGGGCAGGCAGATTCGTTCAGGATGACGATGGGATCAAAGCGCGGCGAGCATCTCATCAACAGAGATATATTTCTCACGCGGCTTGCCGATTTTCTGCCCGCGCTCGATCTCAGAGGCGTCGATCTTCTGCCAGTCGTCAAAACTAACAACGCGGACACCATTTCCGGCCAATAGATCAAGCACTGCTTTTGTATCAGGCACTTCGCATGGTGTCAGTTGGCTCATATCTTCCAGAAGACGCGCGACCGTTTCTTCACTGTCCGGCTTGTTGGTCCCGACGACCCCGGAAGGTCCGCGTTTGATCCAACCAGCGGTATAAAGACCCGGAACAACCTTCTCGCCATCCGTGATACGGCCTTCTTTATTTGGGAAGATCCCCCATGCCTCATGGAACGGTACGCCTTCAATGGCGATGCCGCGGTAACCGACGCTGCGGAAAAGAATATCGCATTTCATCTCCGACTTGACGCCAGTCCCTTTGGACTTCTGCTTGCCGGGCTCGCCAACCAACTCGTTCTTCTCTAATATGAGTTTTTGCAACTTCCCGTCGCCTGCAAGTTCTGCCGGGCTCTCGAGAAAATGGATCACAAACTTCTTCGGCTTGCCCGATGGCTCGCGAGTGGAATACGTTTTAAGAAGTTCGAAATTTTTCCGATTCGCCGCATTTTTGGGATCATCTAACTCAACTTGGCTCGCCTCGCTGATTTCCAAATCCTTTGGATCCACCACAGGATCACAATCGATTAATTCACCAAACTCGCGGATCTCAACAGGCGTAAACTTTGCCTGGGCCGGTCCTCTGCGGCCGATCATATGGATCTCCTTGATGTTGCTTTTAGCTAAGGCATCTAACGCGTGTTGCGCGATATCGGTTGTTTTTAGTTCATCGACCGTCTTGCAAAGAATGCGGCAGACATCCATGGCCACGTTCCCTACCCCGATGATCACCGCAACCTCTCCGGAGAGATCGAATTGCCGGTCGCGGCAATCCGGATGACCGTTGTACCAGGCGACAAATTCCGTCGCTGTATAGCTTCCCTCTAAATCCTCACCGGGAACCCCTAGCTTGCGGTCCGTTTCGGCCCCGCAGGTAAATATAAGAGCGTCATAAAACTTCTTTAATTCCTCGACGGTGATGTCCTTCCCAATATTGACATTTCCCATAAAAGAAAACCCCGGCTGCCCGGCAGTCTTCTTGTAGACATTGGTCACGTTCTTGATCTTCGCATGGTCAGGAGCAACACCGTAGCGCACAAGCCCGTAAGGTGACGGCAGACGGTCATACATATCGACAATAACATTAATATAAGATTTTAATAATGGCTGGGCGGCATAAAACCCGCTGGGTCCGCTTCCGATAATGGCAACCCGCAGAGGTCGTTGGTCTGTTCCTAATTCACTGGCCATAAATGGTCTCCTTTTTACAGATATCGTTTCTCAGCAACTGTTCCATGGTCACTGCATGTTTATTTAGGGCATATCTTTACACCACTTTAAAATATTGTCAAGTTGCAATTTTTCATTTTTTCTTGACTTTAAAACATATTCTGCTATCCTAACTTCCATGATTATTGGAGCTCCAAAAGAAGTCCATCCAGGCGAAAAACGAGCGGCTTTAGAGCCTACTTTTGTCGAAAAATTGGTCAAAAAAGGTGCCGAGGTTGTTGTGGAATCCGGTATCGGCGCGACCATTTATCTCACAGATGAGGGCTACAAAAAGGCCGGCGCTACGGTCACTGACCGCGCCTCCGTTCTATCTTCTGCCGATATTACATTGCGTGTCCGCAAGCCTCCGGTAGAGGAGATCAGCCAACTCAAAAAAGGATCAATCCACATCAGCTTTCTTGATCCTTTTAACGAAACCGAAACAGTTAATGAACTTGCTAAGAACGAAATCAGCACGATCAGCATGGGCATGATCCCGCGCACGACCCTTGCCCAGAAAATGGATGCATTGAGCTCACAGGCTAATCTGGCAGGATATGTTGCCGTCGTTTTAGCCGCTGAAAGACTTGATAAGATCCTTCCTATGATGATGACTCCTGCCGGGACCATTCCGCCGGCACGGGTCTTTATTGTCGGTGCCGGGGTGGCCGGATTACAGGCCATCGCCACCGCCAAGCGTTTAGGCGCGCGCGTTGAAGCCTTTGACACGCGCCCTGTTGTTAAGGAAGAGGTCGAGTCGCTCGGAGCCAAATTCGTGAAGATCAAGGCGCTCGAAAGCGCGCAAGACAAGGACGGCTACGCGAAAGCGCTGACCCCGGAACAGATCGAACTGCAGCGCCAGGCGATGAGAAAGATTTGCTCCCACACGGATATCCTCATTACGACCGCCCAGCTGTTTGGAAGAAAAGCCCCTGTGATCATTACCAAAGATATGATCGACCAAATGAAGCCCGGAAGCATCATCGTTGACATGGCTGTTGAATCCGGCGGGAATGTGGAAGGCTCTAAATTAGATGAAAAAGTTGTCACCGATAACGGTGTGCTCATTATCGGTTTAGGAAACATGCCCTCGAGAGTTTGCGTTCACGCTACCCATATGTACTCTAGTAACTTAACAAATCTTATTACCTCATTCTGGAATGATGAGCAAAAAGTTTTTGACCTTAATCCGGAAAATGAGATCATCAAGGGATGTTTACTTACGCACAAGGGCGAGATCGTCCATGAACTGCTTAAGAATAAGGAATAACCCATGGAACCCAATACATTAATCTTTCTTCTTTTCGTTTTAGTTCTTTCGATCTTTCTAGGCGTTGAGTTGATCTCGAAGGTGCCGGCAACACTGCACACTCCTCTGATGTCGGGTTCGAACGCTATTTCCGGAATTACCCTGGTCGGAGCCATCGTTTCCGCGGGCACACCAAATAACGATATCAGCACCTTGCTTGGGACGCTTGCCGTCGCCTTTGCCACAATCAATGTCATCGGCGGATATCTCGTCACGGACCGCATGCTCGCGATGTTCAAAAAGAAAAAATCGGGAGCTAAGAAGTGAACCCTGTTATCATCATAAATATTATTTACATCGTTTCTGTCGTGCTTTTTGCGTCAGGGCTCAAGATGCTCAGTTCTCCCGCTTCCGCCCGCAAGGGAAACATGATTTCCGCAATAGGCATGCTCCTTGCCGTCATGGCTACTCTATTTACTAAGGGCCTGACATTCCAATGGATCCTTATGGGTATCGCTGTTGGATCTATCCTTGGTATTGCAGCGGCACGCCTGGTCTCCATGACAGCGATGCCGGAGATGGTCGCGCTTCTTAACGGCTCAGGGGGCATTGCCAGCCTTTTCGTTGGCTGGGCTGTTTATCATTTTAGCCCTGATTCTGATACGTTTACGACGGTCACCATATTTCTTTCTGTGCTGATCGGTGGAGTTACTTTTACAGGAAGCCTTGTCGCCTGGGGAAAGCTCAGCGAGAAAATCTCAGGCAAGCCGTTCCTGTTCAAGGGGCAGCAAATTATCAATATCCTGATCTTAGTCGCTCTTCTTGTCTGCGGGATCATTTATGCCATGAATCCGGCCGCCAATTATCCGGTCTTTATTGCTATTGTAGGAATATCCCTTGTTTTAGGAGTTTTGGTCGTTATTCCTATCGGCGGCGGGGATATGCCGGTTGTCATTTCCTTATTAAATAGCTATTCCGGCCTGGCGGCTTGTGCCGCCGGTTTTGTCATCCAGAACAATGTCTTGATTGTTGCCGGTTCGCTCGTTGGCGCCAGCGGGATCATTCTCACAAAGATCATGTGTAAGGCCATGAACCGTTCTCTGGCCAATGTTCTTTTCAGCGGATTCGGATCGACCGTCCAGAAACAAGGCGAAGGTATTCAAGGAGAAGTTAAGCCAATTACACCTGAAGATGCCTTTTTCATTTTAGATGCAGCTACTTCCGTTGTATTTGTTCCCGGCTACGGCATGGCTGTCGCTCAAGCCCAACATGTTGTCCGTGAGTTAGGCGAACTCCTTGAGGAGAACGGCGCTGAAGTGAAATATGCCGTCCATCCGGTCGCCGGACGAATGCCGGGACACATGAACGTGCTCTTAGCCGAAGCCAACGTCCCCTATGACAACTTGGTTGATATGGACGATATCAATATGTCTATTGAATCCGTTGATGTCGCTGTCGTCATCGGCGCTAATGACGTTGTCAATCCTGCCGCGCGCCATGATGAATCAAGCCCGATCTACGGCATGCCCATCATCAATGTCGATAAGGCCAAGACCGTTTTTGTCCTTAAGCGTTCGATGAACCCCGGTTTCGCAGGCGTTCAGAATGAACTGTTTTTCTTCGATAACACCCGCATGCTTTTCGGCGACGCCAAACAGTCTATCCAAGGACTTGTCGCCGAGTTCAAGAACAGCTAATTCTTCCTACTTATTTATTCCTGAGTCTTTATTCCAAAAGAGGTATGTCTCTGGAGTGAGCCTAATCAAGTAGGAGGCAGATGATTATTTCATCTGCAGTCCTCCCACACCACCATGCATACGGTTCCGTACACGGCGGTTCCTGTCATTTCTGCTATTTCGACATCAATGCCTGTTGTCTAATAATGCACCCAACTTTACCTCACGGATTCCGTCCGCTACTTCCAGTTTTAAGGCCCTCTTGCAAGGCATTTGCGTAAATATCCTGCGCCAAAAGCGAAAGGCGTTCAAAGGAATTTTCTTGGTCTGAAAACCTACGGTTTTCACGCTTTCCCTTTGAAATGGTATCCCTGTGGCAAGACCACAGGGCGTAAGCCAACAGTAAAGACAATCAGAAAATCAGTCAAGCTTCATTGACAAGTTCAGGCCTTTTCCGCCACGCTTCTTGGCGGATACTATGCCGTCTGCTGACTTCTGCTCACACATCCACCCACCTCTCGATAAACGTAGCCGTTATGGCATATGAACAGATCTCCCCGGGTAATGCGCTCTCACTTTCACATTTATGCCTGCCACATATACGTCCATGCTTTCCGTGTCGCTATTGGGCTTTGCATCTTTTTGCCTTCTTACCCAACATGTCCGCCTCGTATGTAGTTGCTGTTCGTCAGGCCAATGCTTTGCTATCCGCTTCCCTCAGATTCGACCTCACGGTTGACACCCTTGCCGTCCGGCTAACAGTTCCCTCTGTCGGGCCTGTAAGGGACTTGACTTCGGCTGAGCTCAGTCAAAGCCTCACCCTCAAGTAAATGCGCCCTGCCGGGCGCACCATAAAAAAGCGGCGGGAGCTTTCGTTCCCGCCTTCTCTTTGGGGGAGAAAATCTCATACCGGGGCGGGTTTTAAACCCGCCCCGGTACTAAGTCAGACTTGCTGACTTCTTTGGGGAGAAATCTTTTACCTTCCACTTGATCTCTATATCAAGGGTATGATGAAACCGCACCCTCATCAGTTCCCGCTTATGTGTCACGTAAAAATACCCTTTTACATGAAAACTGAAGGTTTCGATCCCTTTCTTCGTATCAAAAGACTTACGGATAAAGATCAAAGGCGGCTTTGACTCTGGCTTGTCCTCTTTGGCCCAGTCAACCGCATAGGCAAAACCCTTACGAACCTGGGTTTTGCACTCGTGATCCTCGGTTCTCGAATATATAGAGAAGGTCTTAATTCTCTTCTTTAGGTTAATGCGCTTTCTAAACAGTACTTTTTTCATGTCCTCCCCCTCATTTCCTTCACTATTTCTCACAAGCTGGTCATTGTCAAATTACAATGAAAGTATAGCACCCGAAAGACCCCAAACAAGAGGATAGGGCCTATTTGGGGGAAACGCTTTCCAAATGTCGTCTCGACGGAGAATAAGGCCGGGAAGGAAAAAATGACGGAAATACAACCGGCTTTTCGACTTAGGAAAGGTGGTTTTTAGGAAGAAGAATATTATCGATTTTTACGGAAAGATAATGGAACGCGCGGCTCCTGGCCGGCAAAAAGGCGCTTGATATTGGCCTTGTGACGCAGGACAACAAATACGCAGAAAACAGCCCCAAGACAGACAATTGTGAACTCCTGCCCGGTCAGGACCATAATAATAGGAAGGCATGTCGTGGCAATGATCGATGAGACCGAAACAATACGTGTTATGAGGAAACAGGCAACCCAAATAAGGAACGTCCAGAGAAGGACGGGCCGGATCATGGCAATTTTAAGGGTCAAACCGATAAGAACACCGAAGCTGGTCGCGATCCCCTTGCCGCCCTTGAACTTAAGGAAAACCGTCCAATTATGCCCGCAGACAGCCACTAATGCAAGCACGACACGGTAAAGGATCTCGGTGAGCCCAAGCAGATCCGGCAGAAGCGCAACCGCTATGACCCCTTTGAGGATATCGAGCAAGAGAACGGTTATTCCCGGGCCTTTCCCTAATACACGGAAAACGTTTGTAGCCCCGACATTCCCGGAACCATGCTGCCGGATATCGAGCCCCTTGGACATCTTGCCGAAGATATAGGCTATCGGAATGGACCCGATCAAATAGCTTAAAATCACTCCAAAGATGATCATCATACGTCAGTTCCACTATTGAGCGCTTTAACACCTTTGAGGATATAATCGATCCCCGAAATAATAACCAGGACCAGGATCACATACCACGAAAGAGAAAAGACCGGCCATTGCATTAATATCCCGACCACGGCCAATGACTGGAAAAACACGGTCATCTTCCCCCAGACCGTGGGATTAATATCGATGTCCCTGTTAAAGAGGCGGATCACCGTGAACCCCAACAATAAAATAACATCCCGGCTGATCACAGCAACGACAAGCCAAATGGGAAACCGGACCGTAGTGAATAGAACGCTGATCTTGTAGATACAAATATATGCGCTAATCAAAAGGATCTTGTCGGCTAACGGATCAAGGATCGCGCCGGCTTTCGTCTCTTGATGAAACTTGCGGGCCACGTACCCATCGAGGACATCTAAGGTAACCGCCAGCAAAAAGATCCCCAAAGCAACAAAACGCAGATAATCATTTTCCGGAGAGTAATACAGAACCGCAACAATGAAGAACGGCACGATCAAAAGACGGCCAACGGTTAATCGATTCGCAAGGGTCATGGGTATCCTATGGTTCGACAATTTCTAGTTTAACATTGTGTTCCGGACAGTATTCCATGTGCGCCGCGTAGCGCTCGCCTGTGATCGGGCAATATTTGACGACGGGGGCTTGCCCGCCAACAGACCCGGTGATCGCCTGTATCGCGGTCTGCGCTTCCTCGTCGGTCCGGATCTGTTTCTCGAGGTTTTTAAGATCTTCCTCGCTCAGTTTTTTACCGCTGAGCGCCCCAGCGACAGCCGAAAGAGCTTCCTGGACGTCCTGTCCCGTTTCTCCCTCACCTTGGACAGAAGGTGCCGTCCGGCATCCTGAGAGAAGGATCATAATAATAAAAACCGTCAGGCCTTTGATCGTAAACATCATTTGATAAACCGCATCCGGCTGAACGGCCAGTAAATAAGCTCGGCCCGGCCGATAATATTTTCATGCGGGACAAAACCCCAAACGCGGCCATCCGAGCTTGAGGAACTATTGTCTCCTAAAACAAACACGTGCCCTTCGGGCACCGTGAACGGCTCCCCCTCCTGGCCGTAATTGACCCCGTTGTAATAATAGATGTTCTTGATCACAGGGGTCCTGATAAGCGCGCCGTCGATATAAAGGTCCCCCTCTTTGATCTCGACCTCTTCTCCCTCAAGGGCGACTAAGCGTTTAATGAAGTCTCTCGACGGGTCCATCGGGTAAACAAAAACGATCACGTCCCCCCGCTCCGGACTTGTCAAACCGGGAAGCCGTTTATGCCTTGTAAAAGGAACTCTTGGCCCGTACCGGAGCTTATTGACCATCAGCCGGTCGCGCTCGATCAATGTCGGTATCATCGACCCGCTGGGGATCTTAAAGGCCTGAATAAAAAAAGCCCGGATAAACATCGCCAGGACAAAAGCGATAACAATAGATTCCGTCCATTCACGGAACACTGAATTCTTCTTGAAAATTCTTCGTTTCATAACTCTCCTATAATTTTAAAGCCGCTGAAAAAGCCTCTTGAGGGATCTCGACGTTCCCCACTTGTTTCATGCGCTTCTTGCCTTCTTTCTGCTTTTCCCAAAGTTTGCGCTTGCGCGTAATATCGCCGCCGTAACACTTCGCGGTCACATTCTTTCCGACGGATTTTACCTTCGCGCTCGAAATAATACGTCCGTCACAAGAGGCCTGTACGCGAACTTCGAACAATTGCTGCGGAATAAGGCTTTTGAGTTTCGTCACCAGCGCTAAGCCTTTTTCATAGGCATGGTCCTTATGCACCAAACATGAAAACGCATCACAGACTTTATCATTGAGAAGAATGTCCAATCTTGCAATTTGGGCCTCATGATACCCTTTAAATTTGTAGTCAATGGAGCCGTAACCGCGCGTGATCGATTTGATCATATCATTAAAATCAACAATAACCTCTGACAACGGAATATCAAAAATGATCTTCATTCGGTCCGAAACATATTCACTGCTGACGAAGATCCCCCGCTTGCGTTTCGCCAACTCCATGACACCGTCCATATGATTGACCGGCGTTAGGATCGTCACCGTTAAGTAGGGCTCTTCAACACTTTTAACGTGCGAGCTATCCGGAAGTTCCGTCGGGCTTTCAAGATTGATCGTTGTTCCGTCTCTCTTGTGCACGAGAAATTGAACATTGGGTGTTGTTAGAATAAGGTTAAGGTCATACTCTCTCTGCAGCCGTTCCTGGACAATGTCCATGTGCAGCAACCCTAGAAATCCGCACCGGAAACCATTGCCGAAAGACTGCGACGTTTCCGGCTCATAGACAAGGCTCGGGTCGCTTAAGCGCAGCTTTTCGATCGCCTCGCGCAGCGCCATAAAATCTTTTGTATTCACCGGATAGATGCCGCAAAAAACAAGCGGATTTAAATGGCGGTATCCTTCCAAAGGCTCAGCGGCTGGCTTAGCCGCATCCGTGACCGTATCGCCCACGCGAACCTCGCGCGGCTCATGAATACTACAGGTGAGATATCCGACCTCTCCGCAACCCAGTTCCTTAACCTTGACGGCCGCAGGCCTGAAGATCCCGACCTCCTCGACCGTATATTCTTTTTCCATATGCATCATCCGGATACGCATGCCGGGCTTGACCATTCCATCCATAATCCTTATGTAGATAATGATCCCTTTGTAAATGTCATACTTCATGTCAAAGATCAGCGCCTTAAGAGAACCCTCTTCCTTCCCGTCGGGGGGAGGAATGAATTCAATGATCCTCTCAAAAAGTTCCTTGACCCCTGTTCCTTCTTTAGCCGAAACAAGATGGATATTCTCCTCCTTAAATCCGAGTATCTCCATAAATTGCAGCTTGGCATGGTCCAGGTCGACGCTGGCAATATCGATCTTATTTAAAACAGGAAGGATCTCTAAATTGTTATCGATCGCCAGGTAGAAGTTCGCGACGGTCTGGGATTCGACCCCCTGGGAAGCATCAACGACTAAAAGAGACCCCTCGCAAGCTCTTAAGGATTTCTCAACCTCATAAGTAAAATCAACGTGACCCGGCGTGTCGATCAAGTTAAACAGATATGTCTGCCCGTCATTCGCTTTATATTTGATCCGCACCGCCGAGGCCTTGATCGTAATGCCCCGCTCGCGCTCCAGGTCCATATCATCAAGAAGCTGGTTCTTGAATTTCCGTTCATCAATAGCCCCGACGGACAACAATAGCCGGTCGGCTAACGTGGACTTGCCATGATCGATATGAGCAATAATTGAAAAATTACGAATGAGCGATTTATCCATCTTTTTTAATAGCTTTCAGCATCTCCTCGACAACCTCATCGATCGAAAGATGGGTTGAATCGATCACGACAGCATCATCGGCTTTCTTTAAAGGGCCTACGCTGCGGGTTTTATCTTTATGGTCCCGTTCCTTTAGCTCGGCGGTCAGCTTATCGGCATCGACATCATTGCCTTTCTCGCGCAATTCGTCGATACGCCGCCGGGAACGCTCCGTAACATCCGCATCAAGATAGAACTTGTTGGTCGCCTGCGGAAAAACGACCGTCCCGACATCGCGCCCCTCGACGACAACTCCCCTTCTCCCCCCGATCGCCCGCTGCCATTCAACCATGATCGCGCGCACGCGCGGAGCGCGCGCGACATAAAATGTCTTGTTCGTAACCTCGATGGTCCTGATCGCTTCGCTGACATCTTCCCCATCAAGAAGGACCTTTACACTCGAGGCGCGATTCTCCAGATCGATCGTCGTCTCGCCGGCTAATGCGACCAAAGCATCTTCGTCGTCCAGGTTAACATCCTGGCGGATCGCTTTTAACGTCAGCGCGCGGTACATCGCTCCGGTATCGAGATAGGAAAGATTTAATTCTGCAGCCAATCGCTTCGCTACAGTACTTTTTCCGGCGCCCGCGGGCCCGTCGATCGTGACAATTTGTGTTTGCTGGTCAGACATTATTAGTTGAGTTTATTCCGCTTTTCCTGGGCTTGCGTAAAATACTGCACGAGGTTTTTTTGATCCCCGCTGACAATGGCCTTGCGAAAATGAGCGAGATATTCAACGTATTGGTCCAAGGCATTAAGAATATTTTTTGAATTCGCCATGCAGATATCACTCCACATCTGCGGCGAGGAAGCCGCAACACGGCTTGTGTCTTTAAAGCCTTGTGAGGCATAGTCAAGAAACTTCAAAGGGATCCCCGATATCAACCCATAGGCCACCAAATGAGGCAAGTGGCTCACATAGGCAAGAATCTCATCATGTTCTTCAGGAGGCAATAACTTCACCTCCATGCCAAGTTTTGTCCAAAAGTGTTTGACCTTTTGTTTGGCAACTTGATTGGTCTTGCTCGTCGGGGTCATAATACAGGTCGACCCTTCAAAAAGATCGGCCGTGGCATTAGCCACTCCTTTTTTCTCAGACCCTGTCAAGGGATGCGATCCGACGAAGAAAGCAGGAGCGGAAAGGATCTTCTCTCCATATTCTATGATCCTTGCCTTAGCACTTCCCACATCGGTAACAATGCAGCCGCGTTTGAGATATGGATTAATGGTCGTGAACAGTTTTATAATAGAATCAACCGGTGTTGCCAGCACAACAAGATCCGCATTAGAGATCGCCTTCTTGACATCCAAACACGGAGTATCAATCGCATTGATCTTTACAGCTTGATCCAATGCCGCCTGCCGATGGGACAAACCGATCACTTCGCGTGCAATCCGGTGTTTCTTTATTGCCATCCCCAATGAACCGCCCATCAAACCGACACCGACGATAGCAACCCTTTTAAATACATGTGGTCTTAAAAGCATTTTAGGAAATCTTTCTCCTGCCGTACCCGATATCGTACGCTCATCTTTATCGGGCCTGCAGGGTTATCTTCTATTCACTTATTTCGATCCTGCCTATTGAGCTTTCCGTGAAAAGAAGAAAAATCTTTGTTAATTAAATGTCACGGGAGACTGCCGAGGTAATCTTCTTCAGATCTTTCATCAATAAATCAAATTGTTTGGGAACAAGCGACTGCTGGCCGTCGGAGAAGGCCTCTTCCGGAGAATCGTGCACTTCGATCATTAATCCGTCGCAACCAGCCGCAACGCTCGCTTTGGCCACAGCGCCGACAAGCTTCCGGAGACCCGTCCCATGGCTGGGATCGGCAATAACCGGTAAATGCGACAATTGTTTGACAAGCGCGATCGCGTTGATGTCAAATGTGTTCCGGGTTCCCGTCTCAAAAGTGCGGATGCCGCGCTCGCACAACAAGACATCGAAATTCCCGTTTGCAAGAATGTATTCGGCCGACATCAACCATTCTTTGATCGTCGCGCTCATCCCCCTTTTGAGCATGACGGTTTTTTTTGTCTTGCCGATTTCTTTAAGAAGAGAGAAATTCTGCATATTTCGGGCACCGATCTGAAGGATATCAGCATACTTGCAGATAAGGTCCAGGTCCCGTATATCCATCACTTCCGTGATCGTCGCTAAACCGAACTCCTTTCCGGCTTCACATAAATATTTAAGCCCCTCTTCTCCCAGTCCCTGAAAATCATACGGAGAGGTCCTTGGCTTGAACGCCCCGCCGCGCAAAACCGTCGCTCCGGCTTTTTTTACCTTGCGCGCAATCGACCGCATGCCTTTGGCACTTTCGATCGAACAAGGACCGGCCATCACGAAGATCTTTTTACTGCCGAAACGGACATCCTTGTTGATCTTGATGATAGAATTCTCTTTCTTGAACTCACGCGAGACCAGACGATATGGAGCCAAAACCGGAATAACTTTCTCGACGCCGGGAAAGATTTCGAGAGGTGTTACGCGCAGAACATCTTCCGGACCGATCAACCCAATAACCGTCCGTTTTACCCCGCGGGAAATATTCGTTTTCAGCCCTAACTTCTTGGCTTTCTCAACGATATGTTTGATCTGTTCCTCTGTTGCGTTGGATTTTAAGACGACGATCATAGGATTTCCTTTAATGTTTTCATCAACCGTTTATTTTCCTGCGCGGTCCCGATCGTGATGCGGATAAAATTGCTCAGACCCCAGACATTCATGTCCCGCACAATGATGCCTTTTTTCATCAGTTTTTTTGAAACACGCGCAGCCTTGTCGTTCGTTTTGACCAGAATGAAATTTGTACAGCTTGTGACAAAGTCTAAATTTAGCTTCCTGAAACCTTCGCACAAATACTGCCGCTGGGCATTGACTTTCTTCGCTAAGCCGCGGTAATATGCCCGGTCTTTCAATACAGCCATCGCGGCGACCTGGGCCAGTGAATTAACATTGAACGGCTCACGGATACGGTTCAAAAGATCGATCAGCTGCGCATTCGCGATACCGTAACCGATCCGCAATCCGGCCAAGCCGTACATTTTCGAGAATGTCCGGGTGACGATAACATTCTTGTGCAACCTTAAAAGTTTAAGCGAATTAACATAATCGCGGGCATTGATATATTCATAGTAGGCCTCGTCGATAAATACAAGAATGTCCCGGCGCAATCCCTTTAGAAAGCCCCGCATCTCTTTCTCGGTAAAATACATCCCCGACGGATTATCCGGGTTGCCTAAAAAGATGATCTTTGTCTTACCCGTCACGGCCTTTTTCATCGCGTCAAGATCGTAATGAAAACTTTTAAGCGGAATTTCCTTCACCTTCGCGCCGGCAATCGACGAGGCAATGCTGTAGATCAAGAACGACGGTTTAGCGATAACGACCTCATCACCTTCACCAGCAAACGCGCGCACCGCCAAGACGATCAACTCGTCGGACCCGTTACCAAAGATCAGCTGTTTGCCTGAAACCTTAAGTTTTGCGGCTAAGGCCTTGCGCAGGTAATAACAATCGCCATCGGGATATCGATTCAGCTCCTTCGATGCGCCAGCGATCGCTTTAAGGACGCGAGGAGAAGGGCCGTAAGGGTTTTCATTGGACGCCAGTTTGATAACATCACGCAAACCCAATTCGCGTTTGACTTCCTCGATCGGTTTGCCCGGAACATAGGGTTTCACCGCAAGAATCGTTTTCTTAACAATACTTTTCATGTTGAAATCCGCTATCCTTCGACGCGCTCCCCCCACGCAAGAAAACAGCGGAGTCGCTTGCTCAGGATGGTTCGTCGCGACAGATTCTTAAAAATGTTTATGGTTAATGGTGAGCAAGGCCACCGATAGGTGGCCGCGCCGAACCATTAGACCGGATACGACCCCACGATCTTCAGATATTTACACATGCCTTCCAGCTGTTCTAACG
The DNA here is from genome assembly GCA_023140095.1 of Candidatus Omnitrophota bacterium. Next base: position 14,888 of record JAGLMJ010000012.1, read on the forward strand.
CCTTCTTGACATTCTTATCCTGACGGTGGCCTTCAAAATCAACAAAGAAATAATAATCCCACGCTTTCTTTTTTGAGGGTCGCGATTCAATTTTTGTTAAATTGATCTTATTTCTATAAAAGGGCGTCAACATCGCGTGCAAGGCGCCCATTTTATCCTTGATCGAAAAGATGATCGACGTGCGGTCCCTTCCCGTCGGGGGAACATCCTGCGTCGAGATGATCAAGAACCGTGTCGTATTATGCGCAACATCCTGGATATTGCGTTTAAGTACTTTTATGTTATATATCTTCGCCGCCTCCAAAGATGCGATCGCGGCAGCATTTTTCTCCTTCACGGCTCTTTCAACAGCATCCGTTGTCGAAGCCACCCAGATCTCCTTGGCTAACTGCGGAGGTAAATTTTGCAAAAGCCAGTTCCGGCATTGGCCGAAAACCTGTGGATTTGAATAAACCTTCTTGATATTTCTCATCGATATGTTGGAGAGAAGATTGTGCGAAACCTTCAGCAATCGCTGGGCGCATACTTTAAGTTCAGAATCAACTAACAAATCGACAGTATGGGTCACCGCTCCCTCGGTAGAATTCTCGACCGGAACGACCCCATAATCACATTCCCCATGTTCGACCTTCTCAAAGACCTCAGCAATGCTGCTGCAAGGGATATACTCAACCAGCGACCCAAACTGCTGCTTTGCCGCCATGTAGGTGAATGAACCGGCTGTTCCCAGATGCGCAATATGACTGATCTTCTCCAGGGCCAAAGAACTTGACATGATCTCCCGGTAGACCGCTTCAAAGGATTCAATGGTCATCGGCCCTTTATTCAGCTGCTCGATCCTTTTGAGAACTTCCTTTTCCCTGGCGGGAGAATAGATTCCTTTTTTAGCCTTTGTTTTGATCTCCCCGATTGCCCGGCTTATCTTGGCGCGGCCATTGAGTAGATCGACGATTTTCTCGTCAATGTCATTAATTTTTTTGCGTAGATTCTTCAGGTTCATTTTCCATGCCCCGTTCTTGTGTTTCCCCAATAAGGTCTTCCGTTAATTCTTCCGGAACCTCTAATTTTTCTTCCCCGTCCATTCCTTCAGCCTCGGGAACGCTCACCTCCCCCTCTTCTTGAATTTGGGGTAACTCTTCCTGCGCTCCTTCGTCGGCTTCTGCCATCTCAGTTTCCGACGAAGGATCCTCAACCGCTTCCCCTTCATCATCAGCTTCAATGATGTTGCTTTCTGCCGCCGGCTGAAGGGTCGGAAATTCTTCCAATGTAGGAAGATCATCCACAGACTTTAAGCCGAAATATTCAAGGAATTGCTTTGTCGTCCCATAAAGATACGGACGACCGGGAACGTCTTTGCGCCCGATCACCTTGATCAACTCTTTATTGAGTAGATGCGCGACAACACCGTCGGAATTCACGCCCCGGATCAGTTCGATATCCGAGCGTGTGACAGGCTGCTTGTAAGCAATGATCGCCATGCTTTCAAGCGCCGGCTTCGATAATTTTTCCTTGTGTTTTGTTTTGTAAAAACTCCGCAGGTACGAAGCATAGGCCGGATTGCTCAGCATCTGGTATCCGCCAGCGATCTCGACGATCATGATCCCGCCCTTTCTGTCTTCATACCCATCCTGCAAGATCGTAATAGCCTTTTTGATATCAGCGGCGCCGACCGTCTCAAGAACCTTCTTGATCTGATCGATCGTCACGGGCCTCTCGTTAACAAACAAAAGAGATTCGACAACCCCTTTAACATGTTGAAACTGTTCATTGATGTCCTTTGTTGTATTCTCTGCGTTTAAATCTTCCATCAGCCTCTTATCCTCTGTTTATAGATCTCGTTGAGTAGTCCTTCTGTTGTTTGAATATCCTTTGACCGCCCCAAGGCTTTTTCGATCATGTCACGGGCCTCTTGTTTTTTGTATTGAAGCTGCAGAAGAACTTCCAGGGCTTCTTCCTGCCAAGGCAGAGCAGCCGATCTTTCTTCATGCGCGGCACGTTTATCCTGGATCAAGCCGAATTTGCCAACCTTTCCCTGCAACTTTGCCACAACCTCTTTGGCGCGTTGCATGCCGATACCGGGCAAGGTCTTCAAATATTTAATATCACCCTCGTCGATCGCGCGAGTAATATCGCAGATCGGCTTATCGAGCGCCCGGACCGCGGCGCGCGGGCCGATCCCTGAAACTTTGATAAATTGCTGGAAGAAGTCGCGCTCAATTTCATTGATAAAACCGATCAAAAGGGGCAAACCGCTTGAAGGACTGATCTGAAAATAGTGATACGTAATTAAATGTACGTTGCCGTCTTTATCTTTTGTTTCATCAATGCGCGCAAGCACGGATGCCGGAACAATGATCTCATAAAACAATCCGTTAACATCAACCACAAGAGATTGTTCTTTTTTTTCAGCAAGCTTTCCGGCTATTTGAACGATCATAATTGGTAACCCTGCATGCGCACATATCCTAAGGCCAGCGCCAAAGCATCACTTGCATCCAATGGCAGCTTCTCCCCGTCGATCCTTAAGATGTCCGCCACAATCCTTCTCGTCTGAACTTTTGTCGCGTTCCCGTTGCCTGTCAGGGACTTTCGAATACGCTTGACGCTATGTTCAGCTAATTCGACTCCCCTCTCGGCGCATAACAGGCAAATAACTCCCCGCACATGCCCCAGCTTGCTTGCGGTGACCGGATGCTTAGAATGGGCATATAATTTTTCAAGAACGAGAACTTGCGGTTTATACCCTTCGATCAAACCGCCCAGGATCTTATAAACGGTTTGGATGCGATTCTGGATGAGATCTTTTGTCTTTGGTTCGACCGTTCCGGTCTCAAGCAATGTCACCGACCGATTGCCAGCCTCGATACATCCGTAACCGGTTGCCTTCAATCCTGGGTCAATGCCGAGTATCTTCATCATTCTTCGGCGATCTTGTCCAGTTCTTCATCGGGAATATCAAAATTCGCATAAACGTTTTGAATGTCTTCGTGATCCTCCAGCCCTTCCATTAAGCCCATCAACGCTTTCGCATCAGCGTCGACAACCTTCACAGTCGTACTAGGCA
>JAGLMJ010000120.1 GCA_023140095.1 Candidatus Omnitrophota bacterium
GAACCTTTCCAAAAGAAGAGAAAAATAAGCCGATAAAGGAGGATGTCTCCCTCACCGCACTTCGGCAACTCAGCCACCATCTCGCCATCAACCAGTTTTATGTCTTAGGTGCCCAATCGTCTCTAAGGGCCTTTTAGGTATCAGACAACTTAGGTCTGTAGTTTTGTGCCCCCAGGTTTCCCTGGGTTTACCTTTATCGGCTTACTGTAAGGATAGCACATTTCTCAACAATTTTCAAGGGACTGAAGTCATCTATTTTCAACGACTTACAAAATTTACAGCATCAAAGAAACTCCGGATCAGACGCGGATTCTTAATCCCCGGAGCCTTCTCCACCCCGCTTGAAACATCGATCGCAAAGGGTTTTGTTGCCTCCAGAGCCTCCCGGACATTTTCGGCGCTGAGGCCACCCGATAAGATCACGGGCTTCTCAATTTTATGCTCCTTGAGAAGGTCCCAGTTAAAGATTTTTCCGGTTCCCCCGGCAATCCCATCCTGGTATGTATCAAATAGGTAGGCATCCACTTTATATTTCATAATCTCTTCCGCAGGAAAGAATTCCCCGATACGGAAGGCCTTGATAACCTTAAAGTCCGTAAACCGCTTGCAATAAACCGCTTTTTCCTCTCCATGGAACTGGACCGTGCTGATCCGGGTAAACTTACAGATATCCCGGACAGCCCGCTCCGATTGGTCGACAAACACGCCGACCGGCGTCACGAATGGCGGTAGCTGTTCAATGATTTTCCTTGCCCGGCTTGGCGAAATATACCGCGGGCTCTTTTTTGTAAACACAAATCCTAACGCCCACGCCCCATAATAGACCGCCTTTGAGGCATCTTCACTATTCGTTATTCCGCACACTTTAACTCTTACCATAGAGCACTTCCTTTACTTTTTTTCCGATATTTTGTTCCCGCATGAACGTCTCTCCGATAAGCACGCCATGGGCTCCGATTTCTTTTAACGCCTTGATCTGCGAATATTTTTTGAATCCGCTTTCGCCGATGATTACTTTTCCTTCCGGGATCTGCGGAATGAGGCGATTGCAGATCTGCATATCGACGACAAAGGCATGCAGGTCCCGGTTATTCACACCGATGACCTGTGCACCCGCCGCGCAAGCGCGCTTGAGCTCGGATTCATTATGGATCTCAACAAGACAGTCAAGGCCAAAAGAGTGCGCCGTGTCGATCAATGCTTTGAGTTTCGCGTCATCCAATATCGCTACGATCAACAGAATCGCATGCGCGCCGTTTGCTAATGCTTCGTAAATCTGCCCTTCATCAATAATAAAATCTTTAGCCAGAACCGGGAGGTTAACAACCTCGCTGACCTGTTTGATACATTCCGGTTTTCCGAGAAAATATTTATCCTCAGTCAAAACAGAAATAGCCGCCGCGTGATTTTCCGCGTAAGTTTTAGCGATCGCAACGGGATCAAAATCCTCACGGATCAGCCCCTTTGACGGCGACGCTTTTTTGATCTCAGCGATCAATTTGATCTGCCCCGGCCCGTCGATCATGTCACGAAACCAATGCGGCCGCGCGCATTCTCTCGCCTTCCATTTCAGTGAAAAATAAAAGTCGCGCTTTTCCTTGTTAAGGGCAC